>JAUQPO010000109.1 GCA_030550335.1 Acidobacteriota bacterium | reverse complement strand
CCGAAATGCCAAATTGGTGTATGTGGGGTCGGTAGGCCTGGAGGAGTCGCAAGCAGGCCAACCATTCTGCCTCGGCTAGGATGGAGACAGCAACCTTGCCAGGGTCTACGGAGTTGGATGTCGATCAGGTTCAGTGGCCGCTGGTTTGCTTCGGCCTGACGCTGGCGACCTTGGCTACGGTGCTGTTGGAATTGTCACTGACGCGGATCTTCTCAGCGGTTTTCGATTATCACTTCGCGTTTTTGGCGGTGTCGATCGCCTTGTTTGGCCTGGGAGCTGGCGGCCTTTATTCTTGCGCGCTCCCCCGCCGACCCCTGACGACCTTGTTTCGAGGGCTGGGGCTGGTAGCCCTGGCTGCAGCCGCCTCCACTGTATTCGCCCTGATTTGGGTTCTGAGCCGGCCAGCGGCGCCCATGGGACTGACCGCGGTCGCCATCTACGGCCTTGCTTCCCTTCCATTCTTTTTCGAGGGGATCATCATCGCCACGGTCATTGTGGAGGCGGTAAACCGAATCGAGCGCGCTTATTTTTGGGACCTAGCAGGAGCTGCTGCGGGATGTCTTTTAGTTGTGCCTTTGCTGGATCTGTTGGGCGGGCCGGGCACGGTGCTAGCTGTGGCCATCGTCTCCACGACTGGTGCAGCGATCTGGTTTAGTCTCGCGGGCGCATCCATGCAACGCATTCTCGCCGTCGTGGCGACTTTCGGGCTGGTTACATTGGCAGTGGCCAATGCGAAACGGCACTGGATAGACGTGAACCAGCCAGAAGGGAATCCGCGGTGCCAGGAGCTATTCGCCAAGTGGAACAGCTACTCCCGTGTAGCCGTAATCGAAGACGAGGCGAAGCGCACCTACTGGCTGCAAATCGATTCGGGGATGTACCCACTCGCCTCCTGGGATCCCCACCAGCTCACTCCCGAACAACGCTCAGCGCTGATGGATCATGGCGCTGCCATCCCTTACGTACTCATACGGCGCCCACGAGTGCTCATCCTCGGAGCCAAAGGAGGCTGGGATGTGTTACGAGCTCTGGCAGCTGGGAGCGAGCACGTCACGGCCGTGGAAGCCAACCCCATCATCGCTCATACGGTCATGCAGCGTCGCTTTGTCCACCAAACCCGCTCCTTGTACCTGCGCCCCGAAGTAGAAGTGGTGGTCGGAGACCCGCGAAGCTTTCTCCGGCGCTCACCGGAACAATTCGACGTCATTCAAACGAGCTCGTGGGCGAGCAGCGGTTCACAACTCGGCAGTCTCGCTCTTCGTGAAAATGCCCTCTATACGCTGGAGGCCCTGCGGGACTATTGGAACCATCTTCGAGCCGGCGGTCTCGTAGCACTGACGTACCCAGCCAGTCTTTCGCCCTGGGAATCGCGCCGCTTGATGGGGATGGCCGCGCAAGTCCTGCGGGAAAACAGCACCGCCAATCCGGAATCCCACTTTGTGGTGCTACGCGAGCGCACGGCTGTTTCCGGTGGCACAGAAGCGATCGTGGACACGTTTCTGTTGAGCAAGGTTCCGTTTTCCGCAGAGGCACTGGCCAAGGTGACGGAGCACTGCCACCGCGCTGGTCTCCAGGTGCTGTGGCCCGCGGAATCCCCAAGGTCTGGGCCGGCCTCGCTCCGCCTTTCCCCACACTTCGACGGGCCTTCGGAGCCCGTGGAGCTTGAACCGAGCACAGATAACCGGCCGTACTTTTTCCAAGGCTTTGCCAGCAAACCGTCCGCGAGTCCACGCCACACGACGGGGGTCGCTCGTCCGCACAGCGTGCTTGCCCTCAGTCACTTGCTCGCCATCACACTGGCTATCACGGTCGGTGTGTTCTGGTTCCCTACGATCGCCCAGAGCTGGCGGCGTCCTTTGGAAAAGCGAGTCTACTGGTGGCTGGCTTATTTCCTATCGATTGGCGCCGGGTACTTGCTCGTCCAGGTGAGCCTCGTTCAGCATTGCATCGTTCTTTTGGACCGGCCTACCCACGCCTTGACGGTAGTGCTGTTCTCCATGCTCGTCTCCAGCGCGCTAGGTAGCTATTTCAGCCGGCGCCTGTTGCGTGATTCTCCAGGAGCGCTCCCGGGAGCCACTGGGGTTGCAGCGCTACTCATCGCGGCCGTAGCGCTCGTGTTGCCTTCCTTGATGTCCGGTGGACTGAGCTGGCCATTGTGGATCCGCATGGGAGCCCTGGTTGTTCTCATCAGCCCAATCGGCTTCCTACTGGGCCTGCCGTTCCCTGTGGGCATGAGGCGCCTTGCGCAGCTGCACCCGGAGGCGTTACGTTGGGCTTGGGCGACGAACTCCGCAGCTAGTGTCACGGGGTCCGTGATGGCCGCTGCTTTAGCCATGCACCTGGGCTTCAGGGAGGCCCTGCTGACCGGGGCGTTAGTGTACACCCTGGCACTGCTCTGTGTCAGTGGTGCCCAAGGCACCCCAACTGGGGAGCGTTCCAGGTCGCTCGGCGCGCGGTCAACGGTGGTTGTCTGACTCAAGATGGTGAGCTACGAGGCCTAGCGACTCCGCTCATCGTTAGCGCGCTTATGGATCAGCTGTTACGGCAACTGCCTGAAGGGGCTCTAGTGCTGGACCTGGGTTCGGCCACCGGCAGCTTCGAGCCACGCCAGTTTGGCCTCCGTGCAGTCCGTGCCGACCTAAAGCCTCCGCAGGCCGGGCCGGGCGCATGGGCCGTGCAAGCCGATGCAGCCTGCCTTCCTTTCCGGGTGGGGGTGTTCGATGCGGTGGTGTGCAGCCACAGCCTGGAGCATTTTGCGAAGCTCGAGGCAAGCTTGGCCGAAATCGGACGCGTGCTGCGCCCAGGGGGAGTCCTCTATGTTGCGGTCCCCGACGCCTCTACGCTGACCGACCGGCTATACCGGCTACTCGGAAGGGGCGGTGGTCACGTCCAGCGCTTCACTAGCCCGCAACAGATAGCCGGAGTAGTGGGACGGCACACCGGGCTCTCGTTGGCGGCGCAGCGCACTCTTTTCAGCTCACTCTCGTTTCTCCACCCGAGCGCGCGAGGCCGCGCGTGGCGCATGCGACTGTTGGGCTGGCTGACCGAAGGGCTACTGGCCTGGATCGTAGGGCTCCTGCGGTGGCTGGATCGCTGGGCCGGCACCCGGTTGAGCGTTTACGGGTGGGCCCTCTACTTCGGCTCTTTCAAGGCCCCCATCGAAACGTTGCCTCGCACGAACATGTGCGTTCGTTGTGGCGCCGGACACGCCTCGGAATGGCTCCTGCGAATCGGACGAGTGCGCCCCCGACGATGGTTTCCCAAATTCCGCTGCCCGAACTGCGGCACCTGGAATCTTTTCACGCACGATAAGGACTACGCGGCGGTGGTCTGAAGGGAGTAGATCGACGCTGCGTTGCGACGAGGCTTGGACGTCGCCGCTATCGCCCCATCTGTTACACCCCCATGGTCAGATGACACGCAGAGCTTGGTCGAGCGCCTCCACGAAAAAGTACTCGCCCCACATCACCGACTCGTTCACACCGAGCCCTTTGGGGTAATGGTACACGCCACCCTTGAGAATCCCTTCCCAGCTGGGGTCATCAATCGCCAAATACTTCTGGCACAGCGTGCGCAAGATACGGATCGCTGTGACCCAGTAGAAGTGCCCTTTCACAGGGTCAGGCAACAGGCGACACAGGCGGAGCAGCCCGGCAGCGGCGATCGCGGCCGCCGAAGTATCGACCAGCTGTCGCTGGCTGGGCGGTGCATTGAAATCCCATGGGGGCACACCATCTGGTGGGGCTTGGGTGATGTAGTAGTCTGCGCAAGCTTCGGCAGTTCGCAGAAAGCGCGGATCGCGCGTGTACTCATAAACGCTCGTAAATCCGTACAGAGCCCAGCTTTGTCCTCGCGACCAACAGGAATCGCTGCGGTAACCCTGGTGAGTGGACTGTCGCAGAAACTCTCCGGTTTCCAAGTCGAAAATCCCCTCGTGCGCGGTGGAACCATCACCACGAACCAGGTAACGCCTCGTCGTGAGCGAATGTCGCAGTGCAATCTCCCGCAAGCGAGCATCCCCAGTCTCTCGAGCAGCGTAAAAGATGATGCCCACGTTCATCATGATGTCGATGAAGAGCGAGTTGGGAGCAATGAACGAGCTCAAATACTGCCCTTTTTCCTGGTAGCGTTCGGCGAGGGTACGACCAGCCTGGATGATCACGTCGTTGAGCTGTGGCTCGCGAGTGAGCCGGTACCAGCGGTAGTAGCTGGAAAGGAAGATGAAGCCCAGGTCGTGGACGGTGCGGTCAAACTTGCGAGGCTCCAATGGCTTCGTGTACCGGACAGCCAAGTCGAACCAGAACTTGCCCTTATCGCTTCCCGCCGGCGCCCGCTTGCAAAAGATCCACATCATGCCGGGCAGGAACCCGTCACACCAATGCGTCCAAGCCTCTCCCTGGTGACGCCACTTGCCCTGCTGCGTGTAAAGCGGATAGTAATCCGGGTGGATTTCCGTGAGCGTCCGTACTTGCCGCTCGGCGAATTCCAATGCTCGCTCGAATAACTGTCGATCTTCCTCCAAAAGCTCAAACTGAATCACTGTACGCCCCACTGCAAAGAGTCTTTCGGTTGGCTGCGCCAGATCATGCGCGTTCCGACGGGCAGCCGTAACCTTTCAGATTTAACATAAAAGGCCGCAAAGCCCGGGCGGTTACGGTAGCTGGCGAACTCCGGCATTTGCAAGTCTAGCCACCGGATTTCTCCAGGATCCGTGACGAGCCGGCCCCCGAAGCCGACGAAGGCGGGAATATACTCGAGGACAGCCTCGAACGGACCGCGGTAGGGCGGGACCTCGATGCTCTCTAGTTGCAGCAACACCGCGAAGTAATTCCCTCTCCACCGCAGCTTGTGGATTTGGATTAGCCTGCCCTCGACCACCGCTCCCTTGGGAAGAATTACCGCGCCTTTGTACCGGACCGGCGACACCACCGTCGCCTGGATCAAGTCGCCGATAGCAGCTCGCTCGCTATCCAGTTCCGTTTCTAACCGCAACTCCACACTCACACCCGGCGGCAACCGCAAAGTTCGCTCTGCTCGTGCCTCAGGTCGTTGGTCGGTTGTGTGCCCTTCTGCAGGTTCGGGTGGTGGTTCGAACGAGATGACGGACTCGCCTACGTATTGTCTGCAATCGTGAAACTCGATCTCGTTCCGGCTCTCGTTCCCAACGAAGTCTTCCACCCAAACCACCGCACGGGAAGGCAGCAAGAACTCTCCCGTACCAATCTTCATGCGGCGATACTCGATGCTGTTGCGCACGGCCAAAAGGCCTAGATGGGGAGGGATTTCGGTGGCGATCACGTCCAGCCGGACCAAATCCAGCGAGGACCGGTCAACCCAAAACGAGCCGTAGTAGGCCACAGTGGCTTCGGCCTCGCCGACGCGAACCCGGTAACCACTTCCCATCAAAGGTACCCAATAGTCGTAGCGGACCAGGAGCCGTCCGTCGCGCGGTTCTTCGCCCGCGTAGCGGTATTGCACGTAGGGTGATAGGAACACTGCCCGAGCGTGGAGGGCAAACTCGCCATGACTCACCGTTCCGGTCGGCAGCAGCTCCCGCAAATCTGAGACCTCGAACTGGCGTGAGCCAGGCCAGGAGAACATCTCTTTGCCACCGACCAGGGCCACCTCCAGCCGCACAGTATCCATGTGCTGGTAGCGTCGTGCTGGAGCCTGGCGGCGGGAGCGAACCACGGTTTCCACACAGACGTAGTCGGGCTGGTGAGCGAAGATTTGCGCCATGTGGTACTTGGCGCGAGCCAGAAGCAGCACTTCCGGAGCTAGCTCCTTGGAGCTGGCTGAGCTCTCGGCCCACGCCTGCGGGTTTCCGAGATCAACGCCCACCCACAGCACACAAACAGCAATCCAAGCCCTCAGGCTCATGCTCAGCTGCCGCTTCCTGCTTTAGCCACCGCGACTGAAACGGATTCAAGCTGGCTGGTGTCCTGTTTCGCACACCGCAGCGCCAGCCGTAATACGTCTGCGGCCATCGCGGCCAGACTTCTGTCCCGCTGGGAGACCGCCGTCACACACTGCGCCAACACACGGCGCTCCTCGGCCCGGCGTGGCCAGGATAAACCCCGCATCCCTGACTGACTGTAGGCTCGCAAGGCCGCATCGATCTTCTTGCCTAGCAATCGATTGGCTTGCGTAGCCGAAACCCCAGCCTGGCGCAAACACCGAAATGAAACATCTAAGGCTGGCGCAACACCCAGCGAGCTTACCAGTCTGGCCAATTGACAGAGTGCGTAAGCACCCTCCGCAATCTCGATAGCATCGCCTCCGCCCTCATGTACGAACTCCACCAACCACCGGCGGGTAGCTCGGTCTCCCTCGACCAGGTACACTGGTACGGGCAGCTCCTCGAACAGCATCACGATGCCAAAGCCTGCAGCCTGCTGTTGGAGCAGGCTCGCCTCGCGGTGCGGTGGTGGCTCGTCCCAAAAAACCAACCGACGATCGCGGAACCCGTCGAGCTCCGCCATCAGCTCCCCGACTAACCGGGGAATCCTTTCCGAATTACAAGCCACGAACAGGGTGCGGCACTCCCGGAGCTCAGCATAGGAGCGAATTGGGTATCCGGCTTGCCAGCTGTTAGCCACGCGTGAAGCCACTCGGTAGGAGCCAGACAGAATTGGGCCCATCCGAGGCGCGAGATTCGACAAGTGCCGCAACGAGCACTCAGACGCGCGCCTCAGGAGCACCAGCCCGAGCGGGTGCAACCGCATCGTAGATAACCTTGTCCTTCAACACCTTGATCTTGTCTCGATATTCGGCGGCCTTCTCGAATTCGAACCGAGCCGCGGCCTCCCGCATCTTTTTCTCCAGCTCTTGGATATATGCCTCGAGTTCTTCCTGACTCATGGATTCGATTTCGGAATCCTCACTGTCTAGAGGCACTTGCACGTAGTCCGCCTCCACAATCGCGGCCAGGGCCATATCGATGGGCTTCTGGATAGTCTGAGGCGTGATCCCGTGAGCTTCGTTGTAAGCCATCTGGATCTGGCGACGGCGGTTGGTTTCTTCGATGGCCTGGCGCATGCTCTCCGTGACGGTGTCCGCATAGAGAATGGCTGTTCCGTTGACATTCCGAGCCGCGCGGCCGATGGTTTGGATCAGGGATGTGGTGGACCGCAAGAAACCTTCCTTATCCGCGTCCAGGATTGCCACCAGCGAAACCTCTGGCAGGTCCAGACCCTCGCGCAGTAAGTTCACGCCAATAAGGACGTCGAACTCTCCCTTGCGCAAGTCACGCAGAATCCGTACCCGTTCGAGCGTGTCGATCTCGGAATGCAAATACCGGCATCGCACGCCCATCTCTGTGAAGTACTCTGCCAAGTCCTCAGCCATCCGCTTGGTCAACGTCGTGACCAGCACCCGCTCGTTGCGCTCGGCACGCACCCGGATCTGATGAAGCAAGTCGTCCACCTGTCCTTTAACCGGTCGGACTTCCACCTTGGGATCGAGCAGACCGGTAGGCCGGATGATTTGCTCGACCACCACCCCTCCGGCTTTCTCCAGCTCGTATGGACCCGGCGTCGCCGAGACGTAGATCACCTGGTTGACGCGTTCCTCAAACTCTTCGAAAGTGAGCGGACGGTTGTCGAGTGCGCTGGGCAAGCGGAACCCGTAAGCTACCAGTGTTTCCTTCCGCGACCGGTCGCCGTGGTACATCCCGCGGAGCTGAGGAATAGTCTGATGGCTCTCGTCGATGATGATGATGGCGTCCTCGGGAAGGTAATCCAGCAGGGTGGGCGGAGGCTCGCCAGGCAGGCGGCCAGAAAAGTGCCGGGAGTAGTTTTCGATCCCGTGGCAATAGCCTACCTGCCGAATCATTTCCAGATCAAACATGGTCCGCTGGTAGACGCGCTGGGCCTCCACCCACTTGCCCTGCTTTTCCAGCTCTCGCTTCCACCACTCCAGTTCCATTTCGATGCTCTTGAGCGCCTGTTCGCGGACGTCCGCCGTGGTGACGTAGTGAGACTTCGGGTAGATAGGAAGCCGCTGGTAGGTCTGGCGCACGTAGCCAAACAGCGGGTCGATCTGGCTGAGACTTTCGATCCGGTCACCCCAGAACTCGATCCGATAAGCGTAATCCTCGTAAGTGGGAAAGATCTCGATGGTGTCGCCCAGCACGCGGAAAGTTCCTCGTCGGAAATCTGTGTCGCTACGCTCGTAGAGAATCTCGACCAGGCGCTGGATCACCTGTTCGCGGCGGGCTTTCTGGCCCACCTCGAGCATCAACACCATGCCGTAGTACGACTCCGGTGAACCCAAGCCGTAGATGCAACTGACACTGGCCACGATGATGCAGTCCCGGCGCTCGAAAAGCGACCGCGTAGCCGACAAGCGGAGTTTGTCCAGTTCTTCGTTAATGGTCGCTTCTTTTTCGATATAGGTGTCAGTGGCAGGGATGTAAGCTTCCGGCTGGTAGTAGTCGTAGTAACTGACGAAGTACTCGACGGCGTTATTGGGAAAAAACGTCCGGAATTCGTGATACAGCTGCGCCGCCAAAGTTTTGTTATGAGCAATGACGAGGGCCGGGCGATTGACTTCTTCGATCACCTTGGCGATGGTGAAGGTCTTGCCGGAGCCTGTCACACCCAGCAGCACTTGGTGTCGCTCGCCACGACGTAGCCCCTCCACCAGGCGGTCGATCGCCTGCTGCTGATCCCCCTTCGGCGTGTAATCGATCCCCAGCTGGAACCGCATCCCAGCTTCCAGTGTAAAGCCTGGGTGCAGATTATGGGGTCAAATGTTCAGTGTCCTGTGACTTACCGAGCCGCACCGACGAGTTCCGAGTGCGGCGCCCACGTTGAAGTTCCTCCAGGCGAGCGGCCGCGCTGCGAAAAGCTTCTACGAGCCTCCGCCGGTGCTCAAGAAGTCTGGGCAGCGTGACCCCTTCCAATCCCCCGTGGACGAAGCAGACCAGACTCAGCAGCTCGTCGCCGGCAGAGTTGGCTCCCAAACGGACTTGCCGGTTGAGCCTTCGGGCAGCGCGCGCCAACCTCCGCAGTCTCCAGCAGGCAAGGAGCATCCGCTCGACCTGCTCCCTCTCTTCTGGCCCACGGGGCTCGAATTCGGCGTAGAGGTAATCGCGGAGTCTTTCGAAGGCCAACACGTTCTCCCCGGGCAGCAATGCAGCCGGCGAAAAAGCATCGCGCAACCAGCGCTGCGTTCGACCTGACATACAACCCTTCGCTCGGCAAAGGACTTGAATCGCGGCGTGTTCAGCGCAGGCGAAAGAGAGTGAAGAGATCGCCGGGTCTAGACCGCCCAATTGACGTGGCTCTTGGACTCTGATGTGGACGACTGATCAATCAAGCGGTTGGGCCGGGCAGGAGGAAGGATGCGCCGCGCCAGTTCGACTTGCCCGGCCCAGCGCACTCGGTCAGTGGAAGTCAGGGCCGAAAAACCCGGTCTCCACACCCACATGCTAACTGGCCTTTGGGCGCATGGCTGGGGGCTGGGGTTGGGGCGCCGTGCCTAATCGATTGATCCTTCGGGGGATAAGATTTTCCACTCGCCTGTGACTGCCGATCCGGTCCGTTGCCCAGATTGTAGCGCGGCAGCCATCCGAGTCCCCTGTAACCAGCCCGATGTCTCAAAAGGCTCGCCGCAATGCCCCTAGGCGAGCCAAGGTCACGAACTCAGCAACGCTCTCCCGCGTCAACATTCCCACCAAACGCTGTCCCTCCACTACCAGCGCACAAGCCCGCGGCTGGTGGCCCACCATCTGCTCAACCGCCTGCCCTAAATCCATACTCGAGTCGAAAACCAACGGCTGCCGATCCATACAGCCCGCCACGTAGGCGTCTGCCCCGTGCTCTGCCAAGCCCCGCAATAAAGCAACCCGGTCAAGCAGCCCTAGCAGTTGGTCACCCAACACCACAGGGAAGTCCTGCTGTGTAGTCCTGACGGATATGGCGGAAGCCTCAGCCAGGGTATCCCCAGG
>JAUQPO010000108.1 GCA_030550335.1 Acidobacteriota bacterium | reverse complement strand
CGGTCGACTCCAGATTGCCAGGACGCATTACAAGCTGGCTCTGATGCCACGCTGCGCGTCCCGTAACCTACCCAGCCTAACAGAACTGCGGAGGAACGGACGTCGGAAGGGACTCGGATAGGTCCCAAGGTTTGGGCCAGCTCACCCATCCACTGCTGTTAGTGGCCACCCGAGCGCCTAGCGGTAAGCCGCAAGCAGTCGAGCCGTTGCGGATCGTCCTGGAGTGGCCCCCCTTGGTGGCTGGCAGAACGGGTGAAGCTTCAAGAAACCGTAACCGAGCTCAACTCCTCGACTTGAGACATCCGTCGCAGTGGACTGGGCCTGGTCACCGAAACCGTCCCCGAAGTGCGGTTCTGGAACGCGCGCATGTGGCGCTGAGCTCTAGCTCACTGTTCCCTACAATAGGGAGTTCGCTGAATGCGGGACCCTGAGCCCTACCCAGCCCAGCGTCCAGGTAGCGTTCCCAGGGTGGTCGTCGCTACCACGGTGGCTCTGTCGTTCATCTCCATCTGGCGGGCCGCTGCGGTGGTTTTGGGCGACCTGGGCTCGACGATGTTCTACGTCGGCGGCATCGCCGAGCAAGCTTTAGGGAAATCCGCGCCGTGGTTCGTCCTGGCCGTGTTGCTGTTCGGGTACCTAATCCGCTCGATTTACCTGGAAAGTTCGAGCATGTTCGTGCGGGGCGGTGTGTACGTAGTGGTTCGGGACGCGCTGGGACCAGGGTTGGCCAAGTTCAGCGTGTCGGCTCTGGTAGTCGACTACGTACTGACCGGCCCGATCTCCTCGGTTTCGGCGGGACATTACCTAGCGGGGCTAGTCAATGACCTGTCGGTAAGGCTTGGTTCGCATTTCCATGTTCCCCCAGGGACCTTCGCCACTGCCTTCGCCGTGGCCGTCACCTTGTACTTCTGGCGCCAAAACGTGAAAGGCATCCCAGAGAGTTCTGGCAAAGCGCTCCGCATCTTGCAGGTCACCACGGTGATGGTGGGCATCCTGTTGTTGTGGATCCCGTTGACGGTGCTTTTGGGGCAGCGGGCAGAATTGCCACCGCTCCCTACACCGTCCACTGTCCACTTCCCACCTCACGCCCTCGGCTGGCTCGAGGGGACCTTCTGGCCGACTATTTGGCCATGTGCTCTATTGATCGGATTCGGCCACACGCTGCTGGCTATGAGCGGGTTCGAAACACTCGCCCAAGTCTATCGGGAACTGGGGGCGCCGAAACTGAAAAACTTGATGCGCACTGCAAACCTGGTGTGTGGCTATGCGTTGGTGGCTACTGGAGGCGTGAGCTTTGCCGCGGTGATGATCATCCCGGACGAAGCACGGCCGTACTATCGGGACAACCTGATCGGCGGCTTGGCTATGTATCTGGTGGGCCCAGAAGCCCTGCGCTTAGCTTTCCGCGGCTTCGTAGTGCTGGTGGGGGTATTGATCCTCTCGGGCGCGGTGAATACGTCGCTAATAGGCGCCAATGCTGTACTGAATCGAGTCGCCGAAGACGGTGTGTTGACCGACTGGTTCCGTCGCCCGCACCGCCGGTTTGGGACCTCCTACCGCCTGATCGGCTTGGTGACGTTAGCACAGCTTTGCACGATCCTGGCGTCGCGTGGCGATGTGTATCTGCTTGGCGAGGCCTACGCATTTGGCGTGGTTTGGAGTTTCGCCCTAAAGGGGCTGTCCGTGCTGGCGTTGCGCTTTCGTCGCTCCGATCAGGAGTACAAGTTCCCCCTGAATATCCGCGTTGGACGCGCCGAGCTGCCCATCGGCCTGGGCTTGACCACCCTAGTTTTGATCCTGGTGGCTGTGGCGAACCTGTTTACCAAGCGGATTGCCACGATTTACGGCTTAAGCTTCAGTGTTTTGCTTTGCCTGGTGTTCTCTGTGTCGGAGCGGTTGAACGCGGCCCGGCGTCGACCAGGCCAGGCATTAGAGCTGTTCCAGTTGGACTACCAGGCTGATGTGAGCCCCGAGGGGCTTCAAGTTAAGCCGGGCGGTACACTTGTAGCCGTCCGCAACTACCGCACTATGGACCACCTGCGCGCAGTGCTGCGCGGAATGGATCCCCACCGCGAAGAGGTAGTGGTCTTCACCGTGCGACCTCTTGCCCCTGCTGTTGATGGGCACGAACTCAGTGAAGCCCAGTTCTTCTCCGATTACGAACGAGAGCTATTTACGCGGGTGGTATGGCTCGCCGAGAAAGAGGGCAAACCGGTGAAATTGTTGCTAGTGCCTGCCACCGATCCGATGTTGGGCATGGTGATGACCGCGCAAAAGCTCCGGGCTTCCAGGTTGGTCGTGGGAAGGTCGAACGCTGTCAGCGATCAAGTGCTGGGTTACCGAATAGGGCTGGCGTGGGAGCAACTACCCCAGCCGCGCCACTCGTTCCTGCTGGAAATTCTGGGCCGGGACGCCGCGGTCACCCGCATCGTGCTCGGCCCACATCTGCCGCAATTCCAGCCAGAAGACATCGATCAAATCCATCAGCTGTGGCTGAGGTTGACACAGCAAGAGGGGTTTGGACCAGACCTCCATCACCGCGATGTCGTAGTGGCTGCGCTTCGCTACTGGGAAAAAAGCCTCGAGGGAGAGCGCCGAGAGGAAGCTTTGGCTGAGCTTCGCCGCCAGTTAAGACGATGAAAACGAAACTAGTGCCGTCTGCGCGGACGGGTCTTTGGGCTCAGCGGATTGTACCGGGCGGCCTACTGGTCAGCTGGTGGATTCCGGCGGCTCGGGCTCAGCCGGGCACATCACTCCAGAGCTTGTACCCGCTGCGACGGGAACCTCCGCTCGCCCTTGCTGGCCGTGCCTTGGCAGCACAATTAGCTGCTTGATGGCTGTCAAGCTTTCCTCGGTCACCGTACCGGCCGGTTCTCCCTTTTGATCCCTGACGACTAGGCGGCCCTCATCTAGAGTTACCTTCAACGCCATATGGAATCCCTCCCTTGGCTGTCCGTGGAGGTTAGCCCCTTCTCGGTGCCCGATTTGACCCTGCCACTTTCGGACGCTAGCCTCGAGGTCCACCGGAGAAGACCAACCCCCCATGACTGGGAGTCTATACGGCCTTCTCGGCTGCTAGTGACTTTCGCAAGCTTGTGGCTTGACGGTACGGGGGAGCGTGTGTGTAGTGAGGTAGTGAGAAAGTTTGGCTGGGGGCAGAAGCCAGATCTCCGCCGGGGCCGTGATCGGGTGCCTGGGTTGGCCCAAAGGGCACCGCTACCGAGACCTTGGGTTTGATCGACGAGGGGGGTGGCTCACTCAAGTAACGGGTTCTAAAGCAAAAATCGCCACCGCTTTAACTGAAAGCCAGGCCTTATCCCGCCTGAGTAACCATCCGCCAGAGGGGCCGTCGGTCGGACTCGTAACACTCAGAGAGGGAAGTTGGTGGACCTGGTGGGATTTGAACCCACGACCTCTTCCATGCCATGGAAGCGCGCTCCCAACTGCGCCACAGGCCCACCGGAGCGCTACCCTCGATTATAGTACACAATATGACGCGCGAGCAGGCCTGGCAAATCCTCTGTGAGTTCACCCGTTCGGAGAACTTGCGCAAGCATGCCCTGGCGGTGGAAGCCTGCCTGCGGGCCTATGCCCGGAGGTTCGGCGAGGACGAGGAAAAGTGGGCGGTAACCGCATTGCTGCACGATTTCGACTGGGAAATCCACCCCCAGGCCCCGGATCACCCCTTGAAAGGCGAGGCGATCCTCGCCGAGCGCGGTGTACCTGAGGATATCCGCCGGGCGATCCTAGCCCACGCTACCTATACGGGCGTGCCGAGGGACTCGCTGCTGGCCAAAGCGCTATTCGCTTGCGATGAGCTGACCGGGCTGATCACCGCCGTGGCCTACGTCATGCCTTCCAAAAGCATTCATGAGGTGCAAGTGAGCTCAGTGAAGAAAAAGATGAAGGACAAAGCCTTCGCCCGGTCCGTCAACCGTGACGACATACGGCAAGGGGCAGAGGAGCTCGGCATAGGCTTGGACGAGCACATAGAGTTCTGCCTGCGGGCTATGCAGGAGCGGGCGGACGAGCTGGGCCTAGCCGGAGCGCCCAAGTCCTAGGAGCCGCAACAAGATTTTCGTGGCCAGGCGGTCACGGTGGCCAGCAAGGTCAGCAGGCAGAACCAGACGGCATTCCAGAACTCGCTGACGCTCCAGAATCCGTAGCGGCTGAGGAAATAGCCATAGCTAGCTACGGCGAAGACGGCCAACGTCCAGCCGACTAGTAGCCACTGGAAGCGGTACCGCCAAGCGACGAAGACGGCCAGCATGCCGGCAAGGCCTCCGAAAAGCAGCCAGTACGAGACGGCAGGCTCTTGCCAAGGCAACATTTGGAGCTCCAGGCGAGCGTGCCCGCTAAGCAGGGACAAAACGCCGAGCCCGAACAGGAATAAAGCCACTAACAACGAGTACAAACAGCTGTACCACCGCATGAGCTTCTCTACCATGGTCGTGCTACGGCCTGTTCAAGTAAACTGAATCCCGATTGTAACAACATTGAGGGTGGCTTGACGGCTAGCGTGCCGGGGCAATGGACGATAAATTCTGGATGGGAGGTCTGAGGCCAGGCTTGGGCGGGGCCGGGCGGCGCAGCAAGGGGCGGGTAGAATAGTACGTGGGAGAGTGGTGACGCATCGGGACGACCATGACAGCGCCAAGCGAACTGAGCCCGCGCGCGGCGGAAATCTTAATGGCTATCGTCCGCACTTACATTCAGACGGGGCGGCCCGTTGCGTCTCACACGATTTCTCGTCGCCAGCGCTACCAGCTCAGCCCGGCTACGATTCGCAACGTAATGGCTGACTTGGCCGAAGCGGGCTATCTCTCCCAGCCGCACACTTCTGCTGGCCGCATCCCTACACGGAAAGCGTTCGAGTATTTCGTGCGAACGATCACGGTCAAGCGCTTACTAGCCGGTGAGCTGGAGCGACTTCGGCGAGAGTTGATGCGCGCAGCTACGGTAGAAGACCGGGTGGAACGCTCTTGCCAACTACTGGCGGAGATGACCCAAAAGATGGGCATTGCCGTTGCCATCCCGACCGACAGCCAGATCCTGGACCGAGTCGAGCTTGTGGATTTGGGCTACGGCCGGGTCTTGATGGTGGTGGTCACCCGGGATCGGGTAGTGCGGGATCGGGTAGTGATTCTTGATGAGCCTGTGACCCAAGCGGAGTTGGATCGCATCCGAAACTACATCAACGAGCATTTCTGCGGTCTTCCGCTCGGGGAGATCCGGGCTCGCATTCAAGCGCATATCGAGCAAGCTCGCGCTGCCTATGATGCGCTGCTGCGGAAGTTGCTGCTGCTCTACGAGCACGGACTGTTGGAGTTCGGGTTGGCACCAGAAGTCCACGTGGAGGGGCACTGGAGCCTGTTGGACATCGAATTCCATCTGACGCGGGAGCGCCTGCGGGAACTGTTCGCCACGCTGGAAGAGAAAAAGCGGCTGCTGCAGCTACTGGATCAGTTCCTGGCGGGCGAACCCGGGCAGGTCAGCGTCCGTGTGGGCCTGGAAACCATACACCCTTCGATGCAGGAGCTGGCGCTGATCGGCGTGGCGGTGAGCCTAGGCGCCGGCTTGACGGCCAAGATTGCAGTGCTGGGGCCTATGCGGATGGATTATCACAAGGCGATCTCTGCAGTGGCCCACCTTGGTCAGGCCTTGCAGAGCACGCCCATGTGAACGCTTCTGCGAGAGTTTGGCTGGGTAGTAGCGTGGCAAGATGGGGGAAAGGGAGTTATCTGTGAACGAGCAGCTGTCGACAAATCCACCTCAGGAGCCAGAACCAGGACAAGCTTCCGAAGCTGTGCCGGAGGTAGTTGAGCCCGCCCGGGCCGACCAGGTGGAAACTGTAGACCTGGCTACCCGGGTGCAAGAGCTCATTGCTGAGCGAGACCGGCTGGCGGCAGAAGTCCAGATGTTGAAAGACCAACTGCTCCGCCAGCGGGCCGATTTTGACAATTTCCGCAAGCGCGTAGAACGCGAGCGTAATGAGATTCTGGAGTTGGCTGCAGCTGAGACGATCAAGCAATTGCTTCCAACCTTGGACGATTTAGAACGGGCGGTGCGGGCGGCACCTGCGGGCGAAGGGCCGCTGCAGGATTACGTGGCGGGGATTCAGATGATCTACCAGCGCTTGATGGACGTGCTGACGCGCCTGGGCCTGGAACCGATCGAATCGGTGGGGCGGCCGTTTGACCCTACAGTGCATCACGCGGTGGACATGGTGACTACCGACGAGGCTGAAGATCACACCGTCATCGAAGAGTATCGCAAGGGGTACAACTTCAAAGGCAAACTGTTGCGCGAGGCCCTGGTTAAGGTAGCCTTAAAGCCCAAGCCTTCCTCCTGAGGACGAATTAGGGCGAGCTGCCGGTGGCGACGAACAAAGATTACTACGAGATCCTCGGAGTCGACCGCAACGCCGATCTCCAAGAGATCAAGCGCGCCTACCGGCGCCTGGCGCTGAAATATCATCCTGATCGAAACCCGGGCGATAAGGAAGCTGAAGAAAAGTTCAAGGAGGCTGCCGAAGCCTACAGCGTGTTAAGCGATCCAGAAAAGCGAGCGCTCTACGATCGTTACGGGCACGCAGGCCTTCAGCAGCAGGGTGTGGGCTTTACCGGTTTCGAGCCCGACATCTTCGCCGAATTCAGCGACATTCTTGGCGACTTGTTTGGCTTTGAGGATCTTTTTGGGCGTCGGGCTCGCCGGGAACGACCGCGTCGGGGCGAGGACCTCCGCTACGATTTGGAAATCGATCTGGAAGACTGCATCCGCGGCAAGACCGTAGAAATTCAATTGCCGCGCTGGGAGACCTGTGGCGAGTGCGGGGGCAGTGGGGCGGATCCGCGGGAAGGCATGACCAGTTGTCCAACCTGTCACGGTCGAGGCTATGTGGTCTTCCATCAAGGTTTTCTGACGATCCGCCGGACGTGTTCGGCTTGTGGCGGCGCGGGCCGCCGGATCCGCAAGGCCTGCAGCTACTGTGGCGGTCAGGGCCAAAGGCGAGTGGAACGGAAAATCCGCGTGGACATCCCTCCGGGCGTGGACACCGGCACGCGCATTCGGGTTCCCAACGAAGGGCAGCCGGGGTTGAACGGTGGTCCGCCGGGGGACCTCTACGTTTTCATCAAAGTGCGGCCTCATCCTGTGTTCGAACGGCGAGGAAACGATCTGTACTGCGTCGTGCCGGTCAACGTAGCTCAGGCCGCCTTAGGAACCCAGGTGGACGTGCTGACGTTTGACGGACTCAAAACCGTCGAAATCCCGGCTGGGGTGCAACATGGGGAGGAGATCCGCGTACCGGGTCTGGGTGTGCCGGATATCAACGGCCGCGGGCGTGGGGACTTGTATGTCCGAGTGGAGGTCCGCATTCCCAAGAAGCTGACTCGCGAACAACGGAAGCTGTTCGAGCAATTGCGCGAATTACTGCCTGCGGAGAACGAGCCGCAAGCCCGTGGCTTGTTTGACCGTGTCAAGGATTACTTCAACTGAACGTCAGCCTGGCCGGCTAGTTGGGCGTCGGCACGAGCGGGCGCTCAATCGGTTTTTACCTCGCCGAGCGGTCCTCAGGGGGTTCGCCGCAAGAACCGTGTGGCAAGATGGTTCCACCAGGATTTCCCTGTACGTCGTAGTGCGGAGCCGGCGGGACGGCCTCCCAACTGTTGCGCCAGCGCGAGCATGGCGCGACCGGTAGGGCTTGCTGAACTGACCGGCTTCCGCTCGACGATCGAACGCTGCACCGCTTCGTAATCGCTGGGAATGACTGCAAAGACTTCCTGGTGGAGTGCGGCGGCAATTGCCGGGCGCGACAATCCCCACTGTTCCGCGTAGCGGTTGATGACCAGACGAACCTTATGGCGGTCGATGTGATGCTCATCCAGGTAGGCTAAGCCCTTTTGCGTAGCTTCGAGGGCGGTGAGCTCGTTGGTAGTCACCAGAATCACTTCAGTGGCCACGCGCGCTAGTTCGATCCCGTAGGGGGCGAACAAGCCGCCACAATCGATCAGGATGACGTCGTAATGCTGGCGGGCGAAGCTGATCAAGGGGGTAGGGTCCGCAAGTTCCTTGAGGGCCTCGGCTGGATTCTCCGGAGCTAGCAGGACGTCGAAGCCATCGGCGGAAACGACTAACCCGCGCCAGAGTTCTTGATCGAGGATCTGGAATCGCTGCAGCGCATCCAGAAAGCTATAGTTGGACTTCAGGTTGAACAGGAACCCTAAGGTCCCGGCTAAGGGATCCAAGTCCATGACCAACAGCTGCCCAGAGACCCAGTGGGGATGCAACAGTGCCAAGTTCGCGCACAAGGTGCTGGCACCTGAGGCGCCTTTTCCAGGGACCCACAAGATGACCCGCGCCTGGCCCGGCATCGTGACTTCGATCTTCTGGCAAATGCGTCGCACCAGGGCCTGAAATTCTTCTTTGGTGAAAGGGATCATCAGGAAGTCCAGAGCTCCGGCGCGTAGGGATTGTAGGATGAGCTCTGGGTTATTGCGCGTCAGGATGGCGATGACCGGGTTCGAGCCGGCTGGCTCGGATAGCTCGCGGATGGTCTGGAGGGCAATTGCCGGTTCAGGCTCCACGTCGATGAACCACCAGGATCCTGTGTTCATCCACGCCTGGAGGTGCTTACCGGTGGGGTAGCTGTTCCAGCACTGGCAACTGGCCTGGGGCCAGTACTGATGCAGGCTAGCCTTGACCGAGGTGGCCAACTCAGTTCGGGGCGAGACAACGAGCAGTTGGGGGGCCAGACTAGCAGCCTGATCCATTGCCGGTTCCCCTTTACCGCATCGGCTCCCTGCCGGAAAACCTGAGAGTCCCGCCCGGATCGACCCACTACTAGAGGAGAGATTGGGGGCAGAGGTCCCTCACCAGCAGCGAGTGAACGGCCCGCATGGTGTGCATTGCCCGGCAGTGCGCTACAGCAGTCGGGAGAGTGGCGGTTCATGAAGAAGTTGCTAGCCTGCGAAACTCAACCCGTCACCCTAGAGGGGCTACGCTCGGTTTTGAACGGACATGCAGAACTGATGTTGATCCACTCGGTCCAGTCACTGGAGGAGGCTCTCCGGTGGATCCGATCGGCGGGGGCGGACCTGTGCTTGGTGGATAAGAGCTTTGGAATCCAAGCCATCCTGGACTGGCTTGGCGAAGTTCGGCGCTTGAGCCGGTTGGCAGAAACAGGCATTGTCGTCTGGGGTAGCACGGTGAGTGAACCCGAGGCGATCCGCCTATTGCAGCATGGGGTCCAGGGTATCCTGCGGAAGACCGCACCAGTTAGCTCCGTGCTGGCTTGCTTAGAAGCAGTGGCTCGTGGTTCGACCTGGATCGAAGAAAGCTTGCTGCGGGGCTCGATGTGGAGCAGGCGGTCGGGCGTCTTTGGCCTGACGCCGCGCGAGCAGCAAGTCCTCGCTCTGGTTCAGCAGGGCCTGAAAAACAAGGAGATTGCCCGTGAATTGGGCATTCGCCCCGGGACGGTCAAGATCCATTTAAAGCATATCTTTGAGAAAACGGGCGTGCGGGGACGCTACAGTCTAGCCTTGTCGGGTCTTGCTGCACGGGTTAACGGCCGGGTGTTCGCACTCGCCAGCTCAGGGGAGCTTCCGCGGCACCCCACCGCTGAAGCTCGTTACTCCAAAGTGTCGACAGGATCCGATTAGGTCACGCGCTGACCCAAGCAGCTCCCGGGTTGTGCGGGCGCTAGGGGTGTAGCGTGCAGAGCTCACGGAAGTCCGTTCGTGCTATGCTCGGCCGGGGGAGGGAGACCTGAGAATTTCAGGTCGGAGTGTGGGATAGTTCAATCCCGGTCCCATCCTCTCCCTCCGACCGGCCTAGCACGTCCATGTGGCTGTTACACCGGGCCATCTTGATGGAGATTCTGGCGAACACCTTGTTAGGTGTCTCGCTGTTCACGCTGGTCCTGGTGTTACAGCGGCTGGGGAAGTTGTTCGAGATTCTGGTGCGTGGCTCGGCTACCGTGGTGGAGGGGTTATTACTGGTCGCATGGGCGACGCCCGCAGTGCTGACCTTTTCGGTTCCTATTGGGGTGCTGGTTGGCG
>JAUQPO010000107.1 GCA_030550335.1 Acidobacteriota bacterium | reverse complement strand
GCCTGATAGCTTCAATGGGGCCGCGGAGTTAGGTCCGCGGAAATACCTAACACCACATCCAGTGTGCCTATTGACCCAGCTTCAATGGGGCCGCGGAGTTAGGTCCGCGGAAATCCAGCCTGGTGATGAAGGCTATGGGGCACTGGATGTGCTTCAATGGGGCCGCGGAGTTAGGTCCGCGGAAATAGCCGTCGCCGCATCTGCCAGTTTACCAAAGAGCTACGGGCCCTGGCGCGAGCACCCAGGCTTATTTTACGCTTCGGCGCCTGGAAGCGCAACGCTGGAGTCTGGGATTTTGTTGACGCGTCGGGACTTGCGCTGCTCGAGCACCCCTTGGGGGTTCGTCGCCGCGCCGCTGCTCGAAAGCCGTAGTGCATGTGCCTAGCGGGTGGTGAAAACGGGATATCTAGGGATTTCGCCGTCGAGCAGCCGCGCCAGAAGTCGTGCCTGGATTTCGAGCAGCCTTCGGTAGCTGACGCGGTAATCGAACAAGGGGTGGGTGACAAGGGAGTCCATGCGCAGCTCGTAAGCTCGGAAGAAGTTCTTGCGTCCCTCGGGCGTGAGGGCGACGGCGCCGCCTGCGCTGACGAAGTGCTCGCCGGTGACCATCTTCATGTTGACGGCGCTGAGGACGGCGGAGTCGACGATGAGTGGCCGGAACGGTTCCATGAGGTCGAGGGCGAGTGCGGGTCGTCCGAACCGTGGCTGGTGGTAGAAGCCGATGAAGGGATCGAAGCCCACGGCGTAACAGGTGATGGTGAGGTCTTTGGTCAGCAGGCTGTAGCCGAGGGAGAGCAAGGCGTTGATGGGGTCGCGTGGTGGCCGGCGGTTTCGTTGATTGAACTGGAACAGCCGTTCGCCATCGACGCCGAGCTCGTTAACCTTAATCATTCCGGCGAAGTTAGCAAAGTAGAGCCGGGCTGCCTGACCTTCGATGCCGAGCAACTCATCCAGGTCGCGGGCTTTTTCGGCGCATTCAGCGAGGTCCTTGAGCTGGGCAAGGACTAGCCCCGGCGGTTCGATATGGTTGCGCTGGAGCATGGTGCGCTGATTACGGATTTTGCCGGCCACTAAAGTCTGGGCCAGGCTCAGGGCGAACCGAGGCTCGTCGGCCATGCGGAACTGGGCCCGGCGCAGGAAGACGTTCTTGGTGTTCATGCCGCTGGTGATACCGTAGAACCAGCCACCCTGGGAGAAATAGCAGATGGGTATGCCCGCTTCGCAGAGGGTGTGTACCGCTTGGGTACTGATCTGAACGTTGCCGAAGAGGTTGACCTGGCAGATGTCGAGAATACGGATTTCTTGCTCAGCTCCGTCGCGGTCCCGTATGCGCAACACGTTGGAACTTTTGCCGACGTAGAGGCCTTGGGTGTTGAGGTACAAGGGCTTGGCGTCGTCGCGGGAGGCCACGAGGCGACGGATTTGGCCGGGGCGGGGGCGGGACTCGGGCGCAGGCTCGGGTGGCTCACCGAAGAGACTGAGTTGGGGATCCACGGCGGGCTCGAGTAGGCTCATCAAGGCGGATGTCTCGTCCGGGAGGCAGATACCCACCAGGGAGCAGCCTGGGCACTTAGGCGAGTCTAGCAGCGGAGGTGGAATCTTCCCCCCTCGGGCGAGGGCCAAAGCCTGCTCGGCGGCGCGCACCGTCCGATCCAGCAGCTCCTGGCTGAATCGGACTCGGACGCGCTGGCGTGACTTTGCATACCAGATGAAACCCTCCTCGACCGTGTAGCCATTGTCCCGGAGCACGAGTGCTTGGGCGCACAACTGCACCTGGTCTGGCCACCAGGCCTCGATGCCGGAATCTGTTTTGGCTGGCGCACCGTGCTTGTAATCCACCGGATAGACACGGCCACCTTCGGCCTCGACGAGGTCGATTCGCGCAATCAATCGCAAGCGGTCGCTCGCCAGGGTAATCGACCGTGTTTTCACCAGCTCGGGTGGGAGCTCTTCGGGTGGCGGTAACTGACCAGCTTCCGTATCGACTCGGCGGTGTTGCCACCGGCCCTCGACGGTGTCCGCATTGTCCCGGAACAAACCTTCCACCCACTCGTAGAAAAACAGGCGGGGGCAGTAAACGTACTCGTTGAGCATGCGCGCCGGCAAGTACTCGGGCGGCTCCACCTGGGGCCTGGGAGTTTGCAGTGACCACGGGATCACGCCTCACCTCCGCTCGGTGTCCAATCTTCGAGCAGCCGCCTGACCTGCTGGCCAACTTTAAATGACGTAGCAGGGGCTATCGACCGGGCTGTACGGCTTACCGAGGGCAGTGATCACCCTCTCGCCGCGTCCTTCTGAAGGCCCTAGATTCACGAAAAGCACCTGGTCCTCCTGATGGTCGATGATCTCGCTTAGCTCGGCCTTGCAGCGGACTAAATCGACTTCCGTCAGTTGGCACTCGAAGACGGAGTATTGCAAGTGGTCTCCATAGTTCCGCATAGTCTGGAAAACTTTTCGAAGCCGCTTGGGATCGCAGATGTCGTAACACACCAAGTAGGTCGTTCTCATGGCGTCACGGTGCTCCCTGGCGCGAGGCTTTGCGCAGAATCGGCAAGAACAATCCCATCCCGAAATGGGCTGAATGCCCCAAAACAACCGGCCCTTTTATGGCCTCTGGGAACTCGATCAAGAAGGACCCTGCCGGTCTTCGCCCGCCGTCGTCTTCGGGCTTGTGCAACCGGAACCGCCTGAACTGCAAAGGGCGTAGTCTGGGTCCGGTGGCTTCGGGTCTCCAAAGTTGTGGCTTCAGAACGAAGACTCCCGGTGGGTCCTCGACTCTCTGAACCGATAGCTGAGCGGCGCCCCAAGCCCACCCTTTTCTCGAACACAGCCGGTCCAGCTCCTCTCTTAGGACCTGCTCGACAAAGCTGGCCCGATCAAGGAGGAGGGCTAAGGGGTCACGCTTACGACCGTTCTTTTTGGGATGGCGGGTTACGATGAATGGGGTAGCTGAGACCCAGTGTGTGGAGGAGGCGAGCGGTCCGAAGCAGAAGTCCTCGAGTTTGCCGAGGGCGATTAGGACGAGGCGGATCGTATCTTCACGGTCGCTGGTGTAGAGTTCGCGGAGCCGGTCGAGAGCTCGGACCTCGTCGTGGGTGAAGCCTGCTTCGGCGACGACGGTCAAGTGGTCGATCCGGCCGTCGCCATCCTCGTCAGTGGGCAAGTAGTAAGCGTGCTGGTGACCCTGGAGAGGATTCCCGTCGGCGTCTTTGCCTGAAAAGGTTCGAGAACGCCCGGGCTGGCCGTCAATCGCCGTGAGCTTGCCATAGATGCCCATGAGTCGTTGCCGCACCCGTTCGGCAAAGGTCAATGTTTCGGTGACCGGAGGCAGGACGGTGCCATCGAGCACGTAGCGAGCCACCTGGATTTGGAGCTGGCGTGTTGGGCGCCGCCTTTTAGTGGGTAGAGGCCGGAAACAGTCAGCCGGGCACAGGTAATCGATCCATTTGGAGCCTGGAGGGTCGGACCAACCCTCGTTGTGGAGGGTCGGCGTGTCGACGCAGAGGTTCCAAGGTGGGTCCAATGAGTGGGAGAGTTGGGTGGATTGCCGGCGGCTCCGGCGTGCCGAAGTGCCGGGCGTGGAAATCGGATCAAAGGCAGTTTTCGGATCGGCACAGAGTACCCGGACCAGCTGCAGTTCTCCTCCTGGAGCTGCAGCTTGAGTGGCAGGATAAGCATTCGGAGTTGGATCTGCCAAGCTATCGAGCAACTCAGCGCGGCACCAGGACTCTGCACGGCCGAAGTAAGCCAAATGCTCCAACAACGTGGACAATGCGACCCGTTCGTCGTCGGTGAGCTTGACCTGATCCCAGATCCACACCACCGGCTCGTCAGGAGAAACCACGACGAAGCCATCGAAGACCATCGTGCGGTCGTCGGGGCCCTTCTTGAACCACGGCATGTAGTGTCGACTGTGTCCGAGGCTTGCGCGTGGCAAGTGGAATTGTGGCGGGCCTGCGAGCTTCATCAGCAACTGGCGGACGAGATCCTCCGGAAGGCCGGGCACGCGCAGCTTCCAGGTGGCTACGAGGCTACGAAGCAGCCGCCAAGGCGAGGGTGGCCACTCGGGAGCGGCCTCATTCACATGACGACCCCAAGGGGTCGCATGGTAGCGTCCGGCGAGAAAATACATGGCAATCGCTAGCATTGGGAGCCTCCGGCTCTGGTGGCAATGAGTACTTTAGCTTTCCTCTTCTTCCTCGCCCTCTTCTTCTGCTGGTTGTGTACGTTTTGCCTGCTTCGATCTCCAGACGACCTCGGTCACAGGCGGGTCGGCAAAAATCTTTTCCTCAAGAGGCTTGTTCCGATCGTGCTCTTGGATTTCCCGGATCATGCGCTGGCATTCCGCTAACAAGGCCTCTTCCGTTGGAAGTTCACCGTCAAGTGGCGGCCGAGTTACACGGAGACCATCGGTGAGCTCGAGGTCGCAAGCCGTGCGTAGCCGCAGTCCTTGAGACAGGAACCGCTGGATCTTGAAGAGAGCCAAGGCGATCAGCAGTCGCTCAGCCGGGGCCGGCAAGCCGTAGCTGCGCAACAAGGCGAGGTCGAGGTTGAAGAACGCCACGATGCGCTCGGCAGTGAACTCAGTCCGATGGTAGACGACATTGCCGAATCCCTGGGCAGTCGACCCGGTTGGGTCAACGTGGTCGATTTTCGCACCTCCGCTTTCAGCCGGACGCACTCCAAAAGCTTCGATGAAGCCACTGAGGACTCGTGGGAGCCGCAGGCGGCCGCCAGCGAGCTCCTTCTTGGCCAGGAACACTCCGTGCAAAACAGCGTTGGCGTCGTACTTGAGCAGGATGCGAGCGAGTTTGCGCAAATCGACGGCGCCGATATCGAAGCTCGCGAGCTCGCGTTTGAGCATGTCCGCGACACGAGTATCTCGGCCTTCCAAGATGTAGGGAGAGTTCAAGCGGTGGGCTTCCAGGATGGAGCTCGTCAGGAACTGGCCATCCTCCTTCAAGACGCGTACGTACGGGATTCCATTCAGCTCCGCGATCACATCCTGCCTGACCTCGTCCCAGCAGACTGCTTCCAGCCGGTTGGCTACCGATTGGGCAGACTCCACCAATAACATCTGCGTGCCGTCGGGCGCGGTGTAGAGCGCTGGGCCCAGATTGGGAAAGCCAGTCGGTTGGAACCGGTAGCCCTGACGAGGACGTAGATCGGCTTCCAACAACAACCGGGGTTCCTGGTTCAAACGTTGAATGAAATTGTCAACCTGCGGTTCGGTCATCGATCACCTCCCGTTAAAGAACTCCTCCCTCACTCGACTGGAGTCGATGTCGATGCGGTCACTGTAAGGCAACCTGGCCGAAGCACGAGACGCGCCAGCCGATCGACGGCGTAAGCGTTCACCGGGATCAGCAGCGCTGCGAGCAAGCGTTGAGGGTGGATGCTCGAAGTCTCCGTTTCCCACCAAACCTGGTCGCGGACGTGCCCTGAGGACTGTGGGCCGGGCATCGGGACTAAGCCCGAAGCTCGCAAGCGACGACAGGCGATTTGACAAGCCTCGCTCACGCGTCCGGCCCGGAGCAGGGCGAGGATCCGCAGTTCGGGTCGGATACGAATGCCCTCGTTGCTCTCCCAGGCGAGTTTCCACTGTTGGGATTCTCCCGAGGGCGGAACCAGCGGCCTTGGCAAGAAAAGGAGCTTCAAGAGAGCGTACACACGCGGTATGGGTACATCTGCGTCGTGCTCCTCGAGACTTGCTTGTGGCGAATCCTCGGTAGATGCGGGCCGAACCAGAGCCAAGCCCGGAATTAGGTTTGCGATTCGCTCGTCGCCGGAGTCGTCCCAGAGCCAGCGGGCCACGTCGGACAAGCGCGCTGGCCGTGGAGAGGCCAGAGGCAAGTCCACGACGCTGGCCTGCACCGCGCTGATTAAACGTCGCTCGAGGATAGCAGCGAGGTTCGAAGCAAGTGAACCCGGGCCCCAGGCCACGTTGGCGTCCGACTCACTCCATTGCCAGCCCGACTTGCCCCATTTGACGGGCTCGAGATTGGTACGGACAGGACCGAAGGAGGCACCGTTTTGCTGATCCTCTTGTTGAGGTCGCCCATGAATGCTGGCTATGGCCAACGCAATGCGGAACTCAGGCGAATTGTCGTTGACCTCCTCGACCCACCTTGAGGATAGCGGACCCACCGGCCACGTTTGAACGGGCCGCCTGTCGTTTTGTTGACGTACCCGGGCGGCCAAGCTGGCCAGCGCATGCTCGGCGTGGCCCACGGCGATCAAAATCTGCTCGACCTGATTCTGCTGGCCATGGCGGCAATAATTGAAAATTGCGTTCTCCAGACGGTGATAGACCACCTGAAGGTTGGGGGAGTTTTGAGAAGCCGCGTCCTTGTGCAGGCTCGCCATCCAGCTATCCAGTTCGCGGAGCAGTTCGACAGCTCGGTGCGGTTGTTGAGGAACGACAAACCGATGAACTGGCGTTGCCAGGTAAGATCGGCCTGCTCGTTGTACGAACCGGAAGCGGACAAAACTACGGATGCCGCGATCGACGCCGAGGCTAGCTATGGCTCGCGCGAAGTCGAGCGTGTCGCGGGCAATGCGGCGTCCCCATTCGGCTCGGCCCTCGCCGAACAGGATCCGGAGCTCCCCGTACGTGGTTGGGTGTTCCCAGATGGGCAACCATAGTTCTCCCCGAGTGCTGGCGTCCGGGGTAGAATCCTCGCCTAACGGGCGACTGTCGACGGTGAAGGGAAAGGCGGCGCGAGCCGAAGCCGCCACGTTGAGACGCCTCACAGCTGCTCCAGCCAGTACGAGTGCCCCCTCCATCCCCAATACGAAGTCCCACGGGTTGTCGAGCGCCTCTCCCTCCATGCCTTGAGTGGCGTTAGGCCCACCTGCCCGACCTGGGGCGAATTGCCCCACAGCTAGCTTTTTGAGCCCCTTGGTGGGGTGTCCAAACAAAGACTGGCTCAGCAAGATCTCCGCGCCGGCGCTCGGCTGGGCAGCCGTAAGCCCCAGAACGTGCAACCGCTGCATGAATGCTTGAGAAAAGTTCAACCTCCCATCGTTGCCTCCGGTACCCAGCACCGGTGCGTACTTGACGCCCTCGTCAGTCAACACGGCCACGGCGTCAAGCCATTGCACGAAGGACTCCGGCAGCCTTTGTCTGAAAACTTGGAAGAGTTTCTCCTTGTCCTCCTCCTTTGGTGGAGCCTGAATTCCCAGTTGGCGAAGGATGGCGTCTGCGAGTTCGATCGCTTGGCGGAACTCTTCAAGGCGCTGCGCTGAACTTCGGCGGATCGACTGGAGCGTAGCCTTGTTGTCCTTCAGGAAGAACCCTGACCCTCCTGCCCAAGGGCAAATGATCGGTGTCGGCCGGTAATCGCGAAGGAAGAAACTGCAGAGCTGCTGTTGAGTGAGGGGACAGACCAGTCGGAAACGGTCGTGCCACCAATAGCAGGTAATTTCTGGGGATTTCTGTTCGCTCAGTATCCGGATGACGCCGAGGGCCTTGAGGTAATTCAGCAAGGGCTCGGGTGTACAGCCGCTGAGCTCGATCTCGTGTTGCTGGACCATCGTTAAACTCCTCCAGTTGACTCCACTGTGGCCGCTGGAGCACTTGCGCCTCCACTGGCTCGCCGATCTGCTGCGCGGATTAAGGCCTCGAAGAACGCTAGGCGGCAGGGGCCGAACTTGTCGCGCAGTTTGAGGACTCGCTCCACCCAGCTCGGTTGACCATCGGAAGATCTCCCCAGTTGCATCACGTCCAGCTTGAGCGACACCGCAGGTGCGACCGCATTGCCCCCTAGATCGGTCTCCGGTAGCGAATCGCCTTGCCAAATTCCGCGGGCGTACAAACGAGCACTCTCCTCGGGCAGTTTTTCACCGGGCAAAGACCGGATGGAGAGGCGTACCTTACCGTGGTGCGCGGCGACCAGGTAAACAGCCAAGTCTGACCCGCCGGCTTGCAGGAGCGCCAAGGCTGAGGCCAACTCATGGCGGAAGTGCGGACGGCTGTATGGCCTCATGCGGCCTTTTACTTTCGCGAGGTCATTGCGACCGCGCCACTGTGGCGGCCTGTCCTCTTCTGGGATGGCTTGCTGGAACACCGGATGGGCCTTGCCTCGATCATGCCAACGGGCGGCTTGCAAGAGGTCTTTCCGAACATCCTCAGGGAACTGATAGTGGACGAGGATGCTGTTCAAGGTTTGGACGACGCGGTCAGTATGGTCGGCAATCCTCAGCCACTCGCCCGACTCCGACCACTCGTCACGGTCGTACTCGGCAGAATCTTGCGATTGAACTTCAGGAACAACGGAGCCAAGCGGAACTGGGGGGACCGTGTGTTTACTCTTTGGGTCCCAGCCGAACTCAACGGAATAGCCTCCGCTCGCACTGTCAACCAGATAAACCTGCCCAGGGTACACTTCGTCTGGGACTGCTTTTACCCAGCGTCCATCCAGCCAATCCCAACGCCATGCGCGGACCTGCCTTGCGCTGGAGCGCGCACTCAGGAAGTCGCGGAATTCGTAAAAAGGTACAGCGCACAACTCATGACGCGAGGGTGGAGCACCCGAAGGCTCGTCGCGTGAGGGTTCTGCGTTGGGCGGCACTTTTCTCCAGAACACCTGCACGTCCCGCTCATCGCCGCTGCGGATGAACCGGGAAACGTCGATGTCGTTTCCCGCGAGGTCCGGCGTCGTATCGAACAGGTCAACGAAATCCCGCCTCCGCAAGACGTGACCGGGCTCGATGCGCATTGTAAACTGGGCTTTGTCCAGGTCTGCGGGGCTCACCGAAGTGAGGTTGAGCAATGCTTTCTCGGCCTGCCGCAAATCCTCCAACTCATACGGTTCCGCTACGTTGCTCGCTTCAGCGTCATCGCTGGGCAAAGCCCACCAATAAGCGTAGGATTGGTCGTACTCCCCTCTGCGGTTCAGCCGCCCGAAGCGCTGCACCAGTGATTGCCACGGGGCGACCTCTGTGAAAAGTGTGAGCGCGGAGACATCCACACCCGCCTCGATAACCTGGGTTGCAAGCGCTATCGTGCCTTCGGGATCTGGATCCTCGAGAAGTCGCCGGAGTTGCTTCTCGCGATCTTCGGGCCTGAACCTGGAATGTAACAGAATGAGTCGAGGGCCACACGCAGGAATCGCGCGCCGCAAGGAGGAGTACACGTCGCGGGCACGCCCGACGGTATTGAAAATGGCCAGTGTCAGACTGCCGGGACGATGAGCCTGGAGGATTTCCTTTGCGCACTCGCTGGTCTCACCCATACGGCTCTTGGCCTTTTTCAAAAACTTCGGCGCAAGGTAGCGTTTGGCAAGATCAGGAGTTTGGACATCGGGATTTTGCAGTCCGAACTGACGAGCTTGGCTTTGAACGTCGAAGTTCACCGTTCCCAGCCAATTCGGATCTAATGTGGCAGACATCCAAACACTGGTTGCCACGGCGGGCACGTGCACACCACTCACAGTTGGGTGCAGCTGTTCACGCAGCCCTTCGAGCTGGGCACTGGTCGTGGCGCCAGCGTCCATTAGCTGGACCTCATCAAAGACCCACAAGGCGTCGGTATTGACGAGCCCGTACTCTGCGGGCCAGCGGTAGCGGCTCGCGGCATACCCACGGTTCAGCGCGCGGCTCAGTAACATGTCCTGGGTGCCAATGAGGATGGCATCGCGCTCAGGCCAGAGTGACCAATCTGTCAATTCCTCGCCGCCCATCAGGAGGTGGACGGCGATAGGAGCGCCCTTGACACCTCGCTGGCGCGCCCAGCCTTCAGGGAGTTGTTCTTGCTCCGGCATGGGGTTGTAACGCAGGAGCCGCCCGTTGCTACCGTGTTGTTCCCATTCGGCTTGGCCAGCGAGCATACCCAGCCGGTCAAGCCATCGGACGACGTTCTCGTAGGTCTGCTCGACCAGTACGCGCATGGGGAGGCAGTAGATCAGCCGGCGGGGTGTCTCTTCGCGCACCTCCTCCGAAGGATCAAAACGCCGGCGCCAAAGCCATGCGAGAACGATGCCCGCTGTTTTGCCGGCCCCGGTAGGTATGCGAATCAGTAACCGTCGCAGGTGTTCGCCAGCTAACCGCTCCTGCCAGGGGAACGGGGCTGTATTTAGTGCTTGTACGAACAAATCGCGGAACGTAACACCCGCAGGCAAGCTCA
>JAUQPO010000106.1 GCA_030550335.1 Acidobacteriota bacterium | reverse complement strand
GGTAACACGCGATCGCGCCGCCCTGTGCCATGGGACGGGTCGGCGATCACAGGCAAATGCGATAAAGCCTTCAGCGTGGGGATGGCCGAAATATCCATGGTATTCCGCGTAGCGCGCTCGAAGGTGCGAATGCCCCGCTCGCACAGGATGACGTCGTAGTTGCCTCCCGCCAAAATGTATTCGGCTGAGAGCAACAGCTCCTCGATGGTCGCCGCTGGGCCACGTTTCAAGAGTACAGGTTTGCGCACTTCCCCCAGAGCCTTCAGGAGTGTGTAGTTTTGCATGTTCCGCGCACCTACCTGCAGGATGTCCACGTACTCCAGCATCATCGGGATCTGACTGGGATCCATAACCTCGCTCACGGTGAGCAAGCCGTGCCGGTCAGCAGCCCTGCGGAGCAGTTGTAGCCCTCGTTCGCCAAGGCCCTGAAAGCTGTAGGGCGACGTGCGCGGCTTGAATGCCCCTCCGCGCAGGATGCGGGCCCCCGCTCTAGCGACTGCTTCCGCAGTGCGCTCGATTTGTTCCTCGTTCTCCACACTGCATGGGCCAGCCATGATGACCACTGTGTCGCCGCCGATCTCCACATTGCCCATCCGGATCACCGTTCCGGAAGGCCGGAAGTGCCGGCTGGCTAACTTGTACGGTGACATAATGCGGTGGCACTCTTTGACTCCCGGCATGACTTCGAACTCTGCCGGGTCTAGGTCACCCTCGAATCCCACCCCGCCCAGCACGGTGTGCCGGACGCCGGTGGATCGATGCACGGTGAAACCCAGTGCCACCAGCCGATCAATGACAGCCTGGATTTGTTCCTCCGTAGCTCCTTCTTCCATCACCACCAGCATGGGTCTTTGTTTCCCCCCTCCATCGCCTGGCGAGCGCTTCAGGAAGCTGCTTTGGAACCGCGGCTCTCTCGGTTGACTCGTTGCAAGGTTCTCATTTCGTCCAAGATGCGCTCGAACAATCGTCGCAGCGAGTCCGGGGGCAACGGTCCTCGATTGTGAGCTAGCACGTTACGGTAGATCTCGTCCTCGCGCTTGGGTTCGTAGATGGGCAGCGAGAGCTGCGCCTTCAGCTCGCCCAGGCGTTCGACCAAACGGGTACGCTCGTTCAGGATCTCCACCAGCCGGCGATCGATTTCGTCGATCTGCCGCCGGTAAGCTTCGATCGCTTTCAAAGCCTCTTCCCGGTCCATTGCTCAGCTTCGTCGCGGGAGCGCCTGGCTGAGTTGACGGGCGAACTTCTCCAGACTCTCCTCCAGCTCGGTGGTTCCTGCCTTCTGTTCTATGATACGGACGAAGGCGCTGCCTACTACCACGGCGTCGACGAGTGTCCCCGCCTCGGCTACATGCTCGGGTTTGGAAATGCCAAAGCCCAACGCCAACGGGAGCGAAGTGATCGCCCGGACTCGTTCCACGAGGGTACGCGCGGCTTCTGAGAGCCTGTCACGCTCACCGGTGACGCCAGTGCGAGAGACCAAGTAGATGAACCCGCTCGAGTAACGGGATACGAGCTGCAGACGCCGGTCCGTGCTGGTGGGCGCGGCTAGGAACACAGTGTCCAGGCCACACCGGGCCATCGTAGCCACGTAATCTTCGGCTTCCTCGACGCTCAAGTCCGTCAACAGGCACCCATCGATGCCTCGCTTGGCCGCTTCCTCAGCCAGGCGCGCGAATCCGAATCGCAGCACGGGGTTCAAGTAAGAGAACAGCAAGATCGGGATCTGTGAACGCCCGCGGATTTGCTCTGCGACTTCCAGGACGCCCCTCAGAGTGGTCCCCGCTTTCAAGGCCCGTTCGGAAGCTCGTTGGATCACAGGTCCGTCAGCCACTGGATCGGAGAAGGGAACACCAAGCTCGATCAAGTCCACACCTCCCCGCTCCAGCGCTGCCACGAGATCCGGCGTACGCTCCAGCGAGGGATCCCCCGCCGTCAGGTAGGCAATGAGTGCGGGGCGGCCCTGCCGGCGGAGGCGCTCAAAAAGTCGGGAGATTCGCGTCGCCGGCCTCGTCCAATTCGCGGAAGTGTTCGCGGTAGATGTCGATGTCCTTATCTCCACGGCCGGATAGATTCACCAAGAAGATTTGGCCTTTCGCTGCTGGAGCGCGACGGATGGCCTCCGCGACAGCGTGAGCCGACTCCAGGGCCGGGATCAGTCCTTCTGTACGGGCCAGCAGGCGCGCGGCCTCTAGCGCTTCTTCGTCGCGCACGGCGACGTACTCGACCCGACCGGTGTCGTGCAGCCAGGCATGCTCTGGCCCCACAGCGGCGTAATCCAGCCCCGCCGAGACGGAGTGCGTCAAAGCCACCTGGCCATCGTCATCCTGCAGCAGGTAGCTGTAAGTTCCATGTAGCACGCCCGGCGAGCCACAGGTGAAGCGTGCCGCATGGGAGCCTAGCTCCGGTCCCCGGCCGCCAGCCTCTACCCCGACCATCTGGACCGACTCGTCTTCAAGGAACGGATGGAACAGCCCGATGGCGTTGCTACCCCCGCCGACGCAGGCGAATAATACGTCCGGCAAACGCCCGGCTTGCTCCAAGATTTGCTGACGTGCCTCCAGGCCGATGACCCGTTGGAAATCCCGCACCATCATCGGATAGGGGTGCGCGCCCAAGGCAGAACCCAACAAATAGTGGGTAGTGGCCACATTCGTGACCCAATCACGCATCGCTTCACTAATGGCATCCTTAAGCGTACGGCTCCCTGCATCCACCCCAATAACCTTGGCGCCCAGCAAGCGCATACGGAAGACGTTCAGCCGCTGGCGGCGCATGTCTTCAAGGCCCATGTAGACGACGCATTCCATGCCAAACAAGGCGCTCACGGTCGCGGTGGCTACCCCATGCTGGCCGGCACCCGTCTCGGCGATAATGCGAGTTTTCCCCATCCGTCGGGCCAATAGGATCTGGCCCAGGCAGTTGTTGATCTTGTGAGCCCCAGTGTGCAGCAAGTCTTCCCGCTTGAAGAAAATGTCGGCGCCCCCCAGGAACTGGCTCAAGCGGCGCGCATAGTAGAGCGGTGTGGGACGTCCAGCGTAATGGCGAAGTAGTTCGTTCAGTTCGCGCTGAAACTCCGGGTCCTGCCGTGCTTCTAAGTACGCTTGCTCGAGCTGCTCCAGGGGCGCCATCAATATTTCGGGGACAAAGCGCCCTCCATACGGTCCGAAATGCCCACGTTCGTCGGGAAGAGATTGCTGAATCATCTCGTGGCTAAGGCTGCTCGAACGAACGCTCTAACTTTGTCGGGATCTTTCTTGCCCGGGGAAAGCTCAAGCCTTGAAGAGGCGTCTACTCCCCAAGGTTGCACCACCCGGATTGCCTCTTGCACATTATCCGGTCCTAATCCCCCTGCCAGCACTACGCGGTGACGTACCCGCGCCGCCGCAGTCCAGTCGCAAGGCGTGCCGGTACCACCCCATGCTCCGGATGAGGGGGCATCTAAGAGAAACGCCTCGACTCCCGTGGGATCTAGAGCTTCAGGATCGAATCCAGGACCTACGGCAACAGCTCGCCAAATGCGTACCCCCTTCGGCCAGCCGCATTCCCCATGTACCTGCACGACGTCCAAGCTCACCGCTCGCACTACGGCCTCGATCTCTTCGCGACTCTCGTTAACGAATACGCCAACCTTCCAGATATGTCCTGGCAGTGCACGTGCGATCGTGGCGGCTGTTTCGGGTCGTACGTATCTTGGGCTACCCGGGTAGAAGACAAACCCCACCGCTTGGGCGCCTGCTTCGGCAGCCACTAAGGCATCCTCCACGTTCGTGATGCCACAAATCTTGATCACCATGCCAACAGCGCTTGCAAAGCTTGGCCCGGGTTGCCGGACTTCATCAAGTGTTCACCCACGAGAAAGGCTTGGTAGCCAGCTTCCGCCAGCTTGCGTACATCCTCCGCCGTGCGGATGCCACTCTCGCTCACTTTGATGACGTCCAGCGGAAGCTTCGGCGCGAGGCGCAGAGAGGTCTCCAGCGTGACTTCGAAGGTGTGCAAGTTGCGGTTGTTCACCCCAATGATCCGCGCTCCTGCTTCCAGGGCTTTATCGAGTTCGGCCTCGTCGTGAACTTCGACGAGAGCGGCCATCTGATAGTGGTGCGCTAGGTGCTGCAATCGCTCGATCGTGGCGCGGTCGAGGATAGCAGCGATCAACAGGATAGCGTCCGCGCCATATGCTGCTGCCTCAACGACGTCGAATTCTTCCAACGTAAAGTCCTTTCGCAACACGGGCAAATCCACGTGCGTTCGCACGGCCATCAGGTCCGCCAGCGACCCGCCGAAATACTCCTCGTCAGTCAGCACCGAGATCGCTGCAGCTCCAGCAGCCTGATAGGCACGTCCAACCGCTACGGCATCGGCTTCCGGCGCGATTCTACCCGCGCTGGGCGAAGCCTTTTTGATCTCAGCGATGATGGCAGGCCGCTTGGAGGCCAAAGCTTCGGAGAAAGACCGGCGGTGGTTGACGTAATCTTCAGCCTGGCACTCTAGCTCGGGCATCAAAGGCCGCAAGACTTCGAGCCTGCTCTGCTTGGATGCGACGATCCTCGCGAGGATATCGGGAATGTGTGCCATTCGCTGGAACTCCCATCGTAACATGCCTACGCAGAAGGGCTACGGCCACCTGGTTGGCCAAGCCGGGCAAGCACCTCGCGGTTGAGCAGGTCCATTTCTGCATATCTGCCAGCTTCGGCTAGCTCGATGTTCCGTAGCGCGCGTTCGGCCATGCGGCGGTTCGCCTCTGCCGTATTGCTGCCGCAATGGGGTGTAAGGATAACGTTGGGAAGCGTGCGCAGGTCCCGGCGTGGATCGGACGGCTCGTACGGTTCACGCTCGAACACGTCTAGGGCAGCTCCCCCTAGCCTGCCTTCCACCAGCGCATCATACAGGGCTATCTCGTCGACCACCGACCCACGAGAGGTGTTGATCAGCCAAGCTTGAGGACGAAACTGGCGAAGACGATCTGCATTGATCAGGTGGTATGTTGCACTGCCGCCAGGCACGTGAAGGCTAACGAAGTCGGCCACCGCAAGGGCTGGCTCCAGCGCATCGTAGAGCTGCTGAATGCCATACTCCTGGCTGACTGGCTGCAGCTGGCTAACATGCCGCGTCACACCCACCACGCACATGCCCAGCCCCCGGCTCGCCGCCAGGGCTACTCGGCGGCCTATGGAGCCGCAACCGACAATCGCCAGCGTCTTGCCCGCCAGTTCTGTTCCGGTCAAGGGTTGCCACAAACCCGCCTTGGTGGTTCCATGGAGTAGCTGTAACCGTCGCGCCGCCGCGAATAGAAGCGCGAGCGTGTGTTCAACGACCGATTGGTTCAGTACCTCTGGTGTATTCGTGCACAGCAGCCCCGCCTCCGTCGCTCGACGCTTGTTAAGGTTGTCATGCCCCACTCCGAACCGAGCGATGACACCGCCGGGCGGTAGCGCGGCATACAACGGCCCGCAGTACGGACGAGGGCCCACGATCACGTGGCGCAACTGCCGGTCTAGGATCGCTTGCGCAAGTGCCTCCTCCTGTTCGGGTACGGGGATGCAGCCTAGGGGGCAGGCCTCGAAGATTTCGGGGGCTTTCCAATACTCGGGCTCAGTCACACCGACTCGCGGCTGCAAAGGATCCACTCCTTCTGTCCCGTTCAGCGGAGTTCCAGCGCCACCAGGTAACCCCGGGCCGCGCTCTCGCTGGCAGTTCCAGCTTGTAAAGGCGTGAATTCGACTCGTACCGGGACACTAGGTTGATGGCCGCAGGCGAGGCTGAGCGGTTCTGCTTCGCCCCGTATCTGGACCCGGTCTGGGCGTTCAACCAGCAAAAGTAGCGTGTTCCCACCCACTCCACGCACCCGGAACCAGGCGCGTTCGCCTTCGCAGGAGATGTACTCCAGGAACCCTTCAGCCGTTCGTTCACCACGCGGAGGGCGCCATGCATCCGGGATGGGTATACCTTCGCGGGGTCTTGTTACAGTCTGGCCGGGTTGCTCAATCCAACGGAGCACAGAAGCGGCCATGGCCTTTTCCTGTTCCGTCTCAGCCGTCATCAGAGCCCGTTGGGCAGCGTGTGCTGCAAGCTCCCGCTGGCCGTGCTTCTGATAAGCCAGCGCGAGTGCGTGCCAGAAGTGGGTTCGCCGGGGAAGCATCCGGGTCGCCCTTTGGTAGTGTTCAATCGCTTCAGCCAGCTGGCCGTCACGCTCAGCTGCCAGTCCGAGCAGGAAGTGCGCATCGGCATGAGCAGGATTGAGAGCGATAGCTCGCTCGAGCAACTCGCGAACTCGTCGAGGCTGCGTCCCATCCTCGCTCAGCAGCATCGCGTATTCGAAGTAGGCCGAGGCGTTCGGAATCCCTAGTTGGATCGCCCGCTCGAAGTGCATTCGGGCGCGGTCCTTTTGCCCTCGGGCTAAGGCGACCAGCCCGCGAGCGTACTCCACTTCTGCTGTGTACCTGGATGAGCGGGCGAGTGCGTTCACTGTGCTCTCTGGCCATTCCCACCGCCCGAGCTTTAACTGGAGGTCGACCAATGCTAGGGCGCTCTCTTGTAAGGTAAGCGGTTCTACTGGAAGTCGTTGTAAAGGTGGCGCCTGGCAAGGTACACGGAGGACCGGGAAGCTGCCGTGCCGGACGTACCTGCTGAGATCCCTCAGTGCTTCGTTCCAGGGCTTGCCGAAGGTCTCAAGAAACGCTTCTGGGGTGGGCCGTCCAATTGCCACTCGTTCCAAAAAGCGGCTGCTCGCGTGGCGGTAAGCGGGGGCGGTCAAAAGCATATGGACCAGGGCCCAGCTTTGGGCATAGAACATGTCTAGACGTGTCTGTACGGCCGCATCGGCCGTGACTGGCCGGAAGGTGCGGAGTTCCTCATCGCTCAGCCAGGAGCCCTTGGCTAAGAGGCTGAGGTGTTGGCTGAGCGGAATCCCCACGACGAGCTGATCACCGTCTAGGCGCAGGGTCGAATAGAACTCGGCAAGGCCCTCTTCTAGCCACGCAGGTAGCCGAGGTAGGGAACGATGCAGGACCAAGTGCACGTACTCATGTAAGAGGACCCGCAGTGTTTCAGCGCCTGAATCAACGAGCACAATGTAATCCCGGTCCGGTCCGCTTTGGAAGAAGCCACGCGTTTTCGGGGTGGGCCGGTATCGTGCAAATTCCCGTTCGGAAGAAAAGAGAAAAATCCGGACTGGGACAGGCGACGGGTTGGGAACTCCGCCGAGTTGATGAAAAGCCACGCAAACTCGTTGGAACTGCCCTGCGAGTTGAAGGGCCGTTTGGACATCCACGTCAGTGTAGAACTCAAAGCCTGGGCTCCTCGCTCGAACCCACTGGGCAGTGGTGGGGAGGTCGATTACAAGCCCCAACAGCAGGGCGAACGTGCCATGAACTGCCGACTTCATTCGCCGGTAGGAACTGGTCTCCTGCGCGTCATTCTACCGGCGCGGGGCGGGGTGGCGAAGGGCCGGGGTACGTCGATGGTAGGCTGATGGTAGTCAGCGTCAGCTCGTTGGCCGGCTGGATGTTTCAATGATGGTGGGACAGGCGCCATTTCGCGAAGCAATCACCGTTGCGCTGCAGTCGCTCCGGTCAAATAAGCTACGGAGTTTTTTAACTCTCCTCGGAATCATCCTCTCCACGGCCACGCTGATCACTGTCATCAGTGTCATCCACGGGATGGACATCTACATCGCCGAGCGGGTCTCTGACATGGGCGTGGACGGTTACCGGATCGTCCGGATGGCTTTCATAGGGAATTGGGACCCCAAGAAATTTCTCGAGTTGCTCAAGAAAAACCCCCAGATCCGCCGGGAGGAATACGAGTTTTTGCGGGAGCATGTTACGTTGACGCGCGAGTTGGGCTTGCGCACCTCCCGTAGGGCAGAGGTTCGGTATCGGAACCGGCATTTGGACGCTATCTCCTTGCACGGGGTTACGGCCAACTATCCACTGATGACGGGCATCGAGCCGGCTATGGGGCGGTTCTTCACGGAAAGTGAAGACCGCCGGCGGTTGCCTGTGGCCTTCATTGGCCACGATGTTCGCGAGGAACTGTTTCCGGGCATCGATCCGGTGGGTAAGGTGATTCAGATCGACGGGCGCCCCTTTGAAGTGGTGGGAGCAGCCAAAGCTCTGGGCAGCGTCTTCGGACAGTCTCGGGACGGGTTTGTGGTGATCCCTGTGGAGACTTATTTCAAAATTTACGGTTCCCGCTCCGGGATGGAGATCATGGGCCTGGCCTTGGACCGGGAGCACCTGTACCGGGCACAAGACGAAGCACGGATGTTGTTGCGGGCGTATCGGAAATTGCGCCCGAATCAAGAGGACAATTTTGCCATTATTTCTTCGGATTCGCTCGTAGAGGCCTGGGATCGCCTGACAGCGGCGGTGGCGGCAGCTGCAGTAGCTGTCGTATCGGTGTTCATGGTGGTTGGCGGGGTCGTCATCATGAACATCATGCTGGCTGCGGTTACCGAGCGTACGCACGAGATCGGAATCCGTAAGGCGGTGGGGGCTCGTCGGCAAGATATTTTGAACCAGTTTTTGGTGGAATCATCGCTGCTGGCCGCCCTGGGGGGCCTGATCGGAGTAGCGATCGCCGCCTTCCTGACGTTTTTGGGCGACCGCATGACTCCTATACCCATGTCCATGCCGGTCTCAGCGGTCGTGCTCGGGCTTGGGCTATCGACAGCTACGGGGCTGTTTTTTGGCATTTACCCGGCACAGCGAGCAGCACGCCTGGATCCCATCGAGGCGCTCAGGTACGAACGATGAGCTGGTTCGCATTGCAATCAGCGGTACGCATGGCCCTGGACACCATCTGGGAACACAAGCTCCGTTCGTTCCTCACGGTCTTAGGAGTGATCATCGGCACCAGCACGATCATGGGAGTGGGCTCAATCATCACCGGACTGGATGGAGCCATAGCGCAGGTGCTCCGGAGCTTCGGTTCGGAGACCCTGTTGGTCTATAAGTTCAAGGTCGGCATCCGGTTCCGCTTGACCCCCGAGGAGCGCATGCGCAAGCCGCTTACCTACGAGGACGCTATGGCCATTGCCGAGCGCTGCCCTTCGGTAGCCCAGGTCAGCCCGTTCCTGTTTCCCTTCGGCGGCATCCACCGGGTGCGCTATCAGAATGTCGATACCTACAACGTGGAGCTTGGGGGCACGGACCCGCTTTACATCATGGGTGGCCATAGCGAGATGCTTCACGGGCGCTTTTTTACCGACGCCGAAAATCTCCACCGGCGCCCGGTGGTCGTTTTGGGTGAGGACGTTTACCGGGCCTTGTTCTCTCGCTTGGATCCCATCGGGAAGTGGGTGGAAGTCGATGGCCATCAGTTCGAAGTCGTGGGGGTGATGAGGCGTCCTCGAGCCACGTTCCCCGGCGAGCAAGACAACCGCGTACTGATGCCGTACTTCACCATGCGCAAGATGTTCCCCAATCTCCGCGAGCATCTCATCATTGCAGTAGCGCACCCGGGAAAGGTGGCGGCTGCGGCAGACGAGATCCGGGCGGTCTTGCGAATGCGCCGGCGTGTTCCCCACGATCAACCGGACAACTTCGCCATCTCCACGGCTGAACAGATGATTGAGGACTTTCGAAGCATCATGTCGACCACTGCTTTGGTGATGGTCGTGCTGAGTTCCATCGGGTTGTTAGTCGGTGGCATCGGTGTGATGAACATCATGCTGGTGTCCGTTACGGAGCGCACACGGGAGATCGGTATCCGCAAGGCTGTGGGAGCGCGCAGGGTCGATATCATTGCGCAGTTTCTGACCGAAGCAGTGGTGTTGACGGGTTTGGGAGGTGTGTTTGGGATCATTTTAGGGTGGCTGATTTCGCTGGGCACGCGGCTGGTCTTCCCTTCGTTACCCACGAGCGTGCCCTTGTGGGCTGCGGTGTTGGGGGTGATGGTTTCGGTGGGTGTGGGGTTGTTCTTCGGCATCTGGCCAGCGAACAAAGCGGCGCGCCTGGACCCAGTGGAGGCCCTACGTTACGAGTGAACTGGTACAACAGTTGTCGGGGCCGCGCGGGGTGGGCTTAGCGCACTGGCCTGCGCAGGGTGTGGAGTCTGAGATGACCCGGGCGGCCAAGCAATTGGCTATCTTGGTTGGGCTGTTGGGCGTGGTGTGGATTGGATCCGCCCTGGCCATCCGG
>JAUQPO010000105.1 GCA_030550335.1 Acidobacteriota bacterium | reverse complement strand
CGCTGGCCAGCTACCGGCCAGAGGAAGGGTCGTTCACCGTTTGGATCACGCGCCTGACGCGAAATCTCTTGATCGACCATTACCGCCGCGCCCGGATGGAGCGCTTAAGCGACTCGCTAGAGGACCACTTACCCAAGCTCGAAGAACAGGCCGCGGTGGAAACACGCACCGATGGCATGCTGGTGGGGCGAGAGGTGAGCGAGCTGTTACAAAAGGCTCTTCAGCACCTGTCGCCGGAGCTACGCGAGACACTGATCCTGCGCGATTTGGAGCACCTGGAATATAAGGAAATCGCCAGTGCGTTACGAATTCCCGAGGGGACCGTCAAGTCACGCTTGAACCGTGCCCGGGCAGAGCTGGGCCGGTTGTTGAGAAGCTGGAACGTTTCGCCATGAGTGGGGAACCAGCCATGACCTGTGCTGACATCGACCAGCTGCTGTCGGAGTACGTGGAGGGGACGCTGGGACGCGGACTTCGCCAGCAGGTGGAGGCTCACCTCGAGGAGTGCGCCGGCTGCCGGCAAATGGTTGCCGACGCGCAGCTGGCTTGGCAGTTTGTCCAGCGGGCGCCGGAGGTGACGTTGCCCCCTTTGCTGACCAACTCGATCTTGTTCCACCTAACCCGAGAGGCTTCTGCTTACCGCAGTGGCCTGTGGGGCTGGTTGGAGCGATTCCTGGAGCCCGTTCTTCAACCCCGGTTCGCCATGGGTATGGCGATGACGATTTTGTCGATCTCCCTGCTCGGGCGATTCGCTCTAGGCCCCCAACGGCCACGCCGGTGGGAAGAGCTCCATCCGGTTCGTGTTTGGTCCGGGGTCCAGCTTCAGGCACGTCGCGTGACCAACGCTTTGGTCCGGCAATACGAGGACCTTCGGGTGGTTTGGGAGATCCGGAATCGTTTGGAACAGTGGGCCGAGCAGGTGCGGAACACCACGGACGAACCCGTGGTGGAGCAGCGCCCTGCTGGATCTGAAGAGCCTCCTCAGGAAGGAGAAAACCCATGACCAATCAGGAGCAGCGGTTGGCCGAACCCAACATCGTGGCTTACTGCCGGCAATGTGGGAAGGCTTTAACTGAACAGGAAGCACGGTTTGTGGCGGGCACGGTGTTTTGTGTGGAGCACGCGCCTGCCCCGGCGAGCTCGGCCGCCCCCACCCCGAATCCCCCTGCCGGCTCGCCGGGGTTGGCGTTTTTGTTGGGGTTGATCCCAGGCGTGGGTGCCATTTACAACGGCCAATACGCCAAGGGTCTGATCCACGTGGTCATCTTCGGTTTACTGATCAGCGTGTTGAACGCCGGCGTGGGGCGCTTTGAGCCTTTGTTCGCCATGCTTCTGGCGGCTTGGTATTTCTACATGCCTTTCGAGGCCTACCACACGGCTCGCAAACGCCAGCTGGGCCAGCCTGTCGATGAATGGTCCGGCTTGTTTTCGGTGCCCCGGCGTGGTAGCCACACGAGCCTGGCTGGACCCGTCGCCTTGATCGTGCTCGGGGTGATTTTCCTGCTGATCAACTTGGACTTACTGGACTTCGAGATTTTGGTCCGTTACTGGCCGGTCCTGCTAATCATCGCGGGGCTTTATCTGCTGCTAGACCGGCTGGGTGTTTTCCAAGTCCGCACCGCACAGCAAAAGGAGGATTCCGGTGAATCGACATCCTCGCCCCAGTAATCCGCTCTTGGTCGCATTACGCGGGCCGTCGATCATGCTCGCCTTAGGGCTCCTGTTGCTGGTCGACCAGCAGGGTGGGTGGAGCTTCTTCCGCACTTGGCCCGCTTTGATCATTGTTTACGGGCTCTGGCGGTTGCTGGAACAGCTGTTTGCCTCCAGTCCCGCGAGCGTTGCCGAGATACCTGCTCCTGGACCGGTGAAGCGTTCCATGGTAGCTCCGGTGTTGTTGATCCTGGTGGGAGTGGTTCTTCTCTGGAAGAACTGGACTCCAGGCTTGAGCTGGTGGCAGTGGCTCGCGCGATGGTGGCCGATGTTGCTGGTAGTGTGGGGAGGCTTACGGGCCCTGGAGATTCTTTGGTGGGCCTACCGGAGGTCTGCTGTACCTGCGCGGGGGATCAGTGGAGCCGGCTGGACGTTGGCTTGGTTGCTCGTCCTGGCGGCGTTGCCCATACAGCACATTCCAGCACACATCAGTTGGGCTCCGGCGGTGCGTTGGGGACTGGAGGCCTTTGGTGAGACTTACGACTACCCGCTGGAAGGCAAGCAACCTTGCTCGCCAACCGACACCGTCGTCGTGGAGCATGGAGCTGGGGATGTCGAGGTCCTGGGCACGCCGGGAGCACAAGAAGTGGCGGTGACTGGCCGCCTGTGGGTGCGTGCCCTTCGGCCGGAGCAAGCGCAGCAGACTCGAGACGCTAGCCAACTGGAGTTGGCTCGGCAACCAGGCCGGGTGATCGTCCGCCTGCGGCGAGGAATGGCACCTTCGTGGGTGCAGAGCGGGGTCGACATGACCATACGCGTCCCGGAAAGCGTGCGGCTGGTGGTGCGCGGAGCCGATGGCGAGTACGCTCTGCGCGGACTTCGTGGCGAGGCGGAGGTTCAAGCGGAGCGGGCCTCCGTGCGGCTGGAAGAGGTGGGTCCCTCGCGTATCGAGTTGCGTGCCGGACGGTCGATCTGGGCGCGGAACATCCACGGGACGCTGGAAATCCGTGGACGTGGTCACGAGGTCGAGCTCGAAAACATCGACGGTCTGGTCACGATCGACGGTAACTTTACCGGACAACTGTGGGCTCGCCGCTTGCCCAAGGGCTTGAGTTTGACCTCGCGGCGCACCGAGCTCCGCTTTGCCGAGTTGACAGGTGAGTGCCGCATGGATTGGGGCGAGCTGAACGCGGAGGGATTGGCTGGACCCGTGCGGGTCAAATCCCAATCCAGAGACGTCCGCTTGGGGGATTTCCGGGGGGATGTGGAGATCGCCCTGGAGCGCGGTGACGTCTCACTGGACGTGGGCCCGACAGCGGCTCGAATGAACGTGACTGTGGAATCCGGTGACGTCGAATTGTGGCTACCGCCGGAGGCGGAAAAGTGGGTCGTCGACGCGGAAGTGGCCCACGGCAAGGTCATCAGCGAATTCGGCGGCTGGACGGTCCTAGAGGTGGGTGAAGGGGCGCGGATAGCGCCACAAAAATCTGAGCCTCCACGATTACGGATACGTGTGGACCGGGGCGAGTTGGTCCTGCACAGGCGAGTCCAGCAGGCAGGCCGTGCGGTCAGTTCCACAAAGCTGACGCCACTGCGAGTCGAGGAGCATTGATCTCGGTTAGGATTGCCCTGGAGTGCCGGTCGTATGCTCGGAATGGGCGGTGGCGCTCATCCAGGCGTTCACGAGGATGGCTGTGGCTGCGATCGCAGCAGTTTCGGCCCGCAGGATGAACGGGTTCAGTGAAACCGGCGTCCAGCCAGCCGTCAGGGCCAGCCGGCGCTCTCGATCGACCCAACCGCCTTCCGGCCCCACCACGATCGCTACGCGGTCGTGTGGAGTACGTTGAACGGGAGGAGGCAGAACCTCCAGTAAGCTCGGTACCTGGCCAGTTTCTTCGAGCCAATAGCGGTAGCCACCCGCTTGGACAAGAGCCTGCTCGAGTTTAATGGGCAAGCACAGCTCGGGAAGCCGGCTCCGGCGTGCCTGCTGTGCTGCCTCGACCACGATGCGTTGCCATCGGGCGTAGCGTTTCTCCGCGGCTTTCTCCAACCCTTTTTCTGAGCGCTCCGCTACCACTGGCACCAAGCGCGCTACGCCCAGCTCGGTTGCTTTCTCCAAGGCCCACTCGAAGTGGTCGAATTTGATCAACGAAACCATGAGTGTGAGTTCCAAAGGCGCCACAGTGGGAGCTAACTCCTCCAGGATGCTGAGCACGACGCGATCCTTAGTGGCCAAGCGGATTTCCGCCAGGTAGACCCGACGGTTGTCGAAGATTTCGTAGCGTTGGCCCGGCTGGGCTCGCAGAACGCGGCTCAGGTGCCAGGCCCGTTCGCCAGTGATTTCGGCTTTGCCGTTGACGATGGCTTCGACGAAGAACCTGCGTCGCGCCATATACAATAACAGTCCTATGATCGGCTACCTGAGGGGGCGCTTGCTGGTCAAGCGCCCCAATCAAGCCATAGTGGATGTAGGGGGCGTGGGCTACGAACTGACCATTCCGGTCTCGACGTTCTCCTCGCTACCGGCGCCCGGCGAGGAGGTGGTCCTGCACGTTTACACCTACTTGCGCGAGGATACTCTGGCGCTTTACGGCTTCGGTAGCGAAGACGAAAAGCTCCTGTTTGAGAAACTCATTGCCGTGGGAGGCATCGGCCCACGGTTGGCGGTCTCGATCCTGTCGGGGTTGCCGCTGAATGAACTGATCGATGCTATCCGACTAGGAGCCGTCGACCGGCTGATCCGCATCCCGGGTGTGGGGCGCAAAACTGCGGAACGCATGGTAGTGGAGTTACGCGACAAGTTGGAGGGGTTCGGCCGGCCTGCTGTCACAGAAGCTGTCCCCGCCACCGCTTGGACTCCCGTTGAATCCGACGTGATCTCGGCTCTGCTCAATCTGGGCTGTCCACGCCCGGCTGCCGAGAAGGCAGTGGAACGAGCCCGGCATCTGGCCCCGCAGGAATTCGAACCGTTATTCCGGCAAGCCTTGGAGTTTGTGCGTTAGTGTGGTAGAGAACGCTATTGCGGAGCTCCCGGAAGGGCATGCGCGAGCGCGGCATTATCTCCCCAACACTGCGGGAGGACGAGCGCCAGTACGAAGCGAGTCTGCGGCCACAGCGCCTGGCGGAGTTCGTCGGACAGGCGCGAATAAAAGAGGTCCTGGCGATCGCTATCGAGGCGGCGAAGCAACGGGGCGAAGCTATGGACCACGTGCTGCTGTGTGGACCTCCCGGGTTGGGCAAGACCACCTTGGCGAGCATCATTGCCCGTGAGCTCGAAGTGCCGTTCGAGCAAACCTCCGGGCCGGTCTTGCAAAAGAAGCTGGACCTGACCGGGATCCTAAGCCACATCCGGCCGCGCCAGGTATTCTTCATCGACGAAATTCACCGTCTTTTACCTGACATCGAGGAGATGCTCTATGCCGCCCTGGAGGACTTCCGGGTGGATATACTGATTGGTTCGGGCCCGGGCGCCCGGACCCATTCCTTGCCGATCCCGCGATTCACTGCGATCGGGGCCACCACCCGGCAAGGCCTGATCGGGGGTCCGCTCCGAGGGCGATTCGGCCTCGTTTTACGTTTGGGTCACTACACGCCTGAGGAGCTGCAGCAGATTGTTCTGCGGTCGGCCAGGATTTTGGGTGTCGAGATCGACGAGGCCGGAGCCCGCGAAATCGCGCAGCGCAGCCGGGGGACGCCGCGTGTCGCCAACCGGCTGTTGCGGCGGGTCCGCGATTACGCTCAAGTGCGCGCCCAAGGGCGTATCACGGAAGAAGTGGCCAGGACAGCTTTGGACCTGCTCGAGGTGGACCGGTACGGGCTGGACGAGATCGATCAGAAGATCATGCTCACGATCCTGGAGAAGTACGGCGGCGGCCCTGTGGGCCTAAACACCATCGCCGCTTCCATCGATGAACAGGCCGAGACCATCGAGGAGGTCTACGAACCTTACCTGATGCAACTGGGCTTTCTGGATCGGACACCTCGAGGCCGTGTCGCCACGGATCGCGCGTTCGAGTACTTTGGCGTCCCGCGGCGAGGCTCGCGCCTCCAGCGCAGCTTGTTTTGACTGACCCTATGAAGCGCGCGTATCTTTCGTTGGGGAGCAATCTGGGTAATCGGCGGCGGAATCTCCAGCAGGCTCTCTACCTGCTGCAATGCCCCGAACTGGTCGTGGAACGGGTTTCGTCGATTTACGAAACTGAACCGCAGGAGGTCGTCTGCCAACCGTGGTTCCTGAATCTTGTGGCGGAAATCCGCACCAGTTTGGAACCGATGGCGTTGCTCCGGCGGGCGCAGCAAGTGGAACGCCACATGGGCCGCACTCGCACCCTGCCCAAAGGACCGCGGGTGATCGACATCGATGTTTTGCTTTACGAAGACCTGGTGCTGAACCTGGAGGGATTGATCGTTCCCCATCCCGCGATGACTCGGCGGCGCTTCGTCCTGGAGCCGCTGGCGGAACTGGCTCCCTCGTTGCGCCATCCGTTGACTGGAAAGACCGTGGCCCAACATTTGGAAGAGACGCTCACCCAAAGGAGCCGGCCGTACGAGTTGTGGGAGGATTGAAGCGCTGCTGGAGCCCGCTTGCTCGCCTGCCTAGGGCACCGGAGGTATGAGCCTGGGCTAGGCGCGAACAGACACAAAAAGCGCTGGGGTATTTCAACCCCAGCGCTCATCCACCACTCACGCCCGCGACAGGAAAATCGGCAAGCCCGCCTTAAAGGCGTAGTTCGGTCGGTAGTTCTCGGTATCGTACAGCGTCTTGACGTCGACCTTCCGTGGACCGAGCTTCGGGTCTGGGATCTCTGCCATGCGGTAGCAACCATCGACGATGGCGGTCATCAGCCCGCTGCGCCCGTCCAGGATCGCATCGATGGCCATGTTCCCGAACGTCAGCGCGACCATGGCATCGATAAAATCGGGCGGGCCGCTGCGCAACTCGTACGTGAGGTCGCTCACCAAAGTTTCCTCACCGGTGCGCTTCTTGACCTCCGCGGCAAAGTCCTCGCCCACGTTGACCTTCTTGCGATGCCCGAAGGCGTCGGCCTCACCATACTCGCGGACCTTGTAGCCTTCCCACTCGGCACCCTCGGACAGGACCACCAGGCAGTAGTTGCTGGGATTTTCCCGCTTGTCCTGCATCAGCAGGTCGATCATTTTCTCCAGGTTGAACTTGTGCTCGGGGATGCCGCAGCGGATGCCGAGCACGTAGGCCGTATATAGGGCCGTGTAGCCAGCATCGCGGCCGAATAGGCGAAAGATGCCTACACGCTCGTGCGACCCGACGGTGCTACGCTGCCGGTTGATGGCATCGGTCGCTCGCGTAATGGCGGTCGAAAAGCCGATACAGTACTCGGTGTTGCGAACGTCGTTGTCCATCGTCTTGGGGATACAGATGACCTTGACGCCCTCCTCATGCAGCCGCGCAGCGTAGCTCAGCGTGTCGTCGCCTCCGATCGCTACCAGATAATCCAAGCCCAGCCGCTCGATGTTGCGCAACACGTGCTTGGTGATATCCCAAGCTACGGACTTCTCGCCGTTCTTGTCGACCTCAATAGCTGGGAAGTCTTCTGGCTTCAAGAACGGCGGAAGCTTCTTCATGCGCGCGGGGTTGGTCCGGCTCGTGTGCAGAAACGTGCCGCCCGTGCGGTCAATCGTTCGCGTGTTGTCGCGGTTCAGGGGCAGCACGTACCGCGCCTTGCTCTGCTCGTCGTCCAGGTTCAGATGGGTCAAGCCTTCCCAGCCCCGGCGCAATCCGATCGTTTCGAATCCTAACTCGCTGCTGCGATAGACGATCGCCTTGATTGCATGGTTCAAACCGGGCACGTCACCGCCGCCGGTTAGAATACCGATCCGTTTCTTCGCCATGGAATCTCCTAGCGCGTGGTAATTCTAGTGGGGGAAGCAAACCCATTCAACATTTTATTCGGCGCCGCGCCGCCAGCGCAGAGAGCACAGTCCGGAGACCGGACGTGCCGCGGGCTCAAGTCTCTTCCAAACCTTCCACACGCACATCCACCGGGATCCCTTGGCGGATGCTCTGGGTCACCACGCAAAAATCTTCGAACAACTCGCGGCAGCGCTGAGCGCGCTCGATTGCCTCAGGCTCCAGTTCCGGGCGCAACGTCACGGTGAGCCGGCCGATCCGCAAGCGCCCCCGCTCGTTGCGCACTGATTGGACCCACACTTCGGCGCTCAGCTTTTTGATGGGGACCCGGGCTTTTTCGAGACAGAATACCAGGCTGGCACACAGGCAACCAGCGGCAGCCGACGCGAGCAAGCGCGAAGGGTTCGGACCCGCACTACGGCCAAGAGGCGGCGGCTCGTCGATCACCAGTTCGCCCAACTCCGGCTTGTCGAATTTCACCCGAAACTGGTACCCTTCCACCCGCTCGATCGAGAAACTGAACTCACCCGCCGGTGTGCTCATGGGTTCCTCCCTTCGTGCATGCTTGCATACGGCAGGGCTCAAGCGGCAACGTTATCCACCCACCAGGGCGTTGGCGGCTTCTCGCGGATGATGATCTGCTGAAGGAAGCGGACCGCTTTCTCGAGGCCTTCCTCGGGATCCATGAGTGAATCTTCGTGCTCGATGGAAAGCACCCCATCGTAGCCGTACATGCGCAGCGTGGAGATGAATTCTTTCCACCAGGCCTCGTCGTGGCCGTAGCCCACCGTGCGGAAGATCCACGCACGATTTCGTTCGTCGGTGTACTTTTTCATGTCCAGGACCCCGCTGCGCGGGAGATTCACCGGGTAGATCTGTGTGTCTTTGGCATGCACGTGGTAGATGGCGTCGCCCAGCACGCGCACGGCGGCGATGGGGTCGATGCCTTGCCAGAACAGGTGGCTCGGGTCGAAGTTACAACCGATGGTCGGCCCCGCGATCTCTCGCAATTTCAGCAACGTCTCCGGGTTGTAGACGACGAATCCGGGGTGCATCTCGATAGCGATCTTTACCCCATGGTCTGCAGCAAACTTGGCGTGCTCGGTCCAGTAAGGGGCAACCTTTTTCTCCCATTGCCAGGCGAGCAATTCCTGGTAGTGCGGCGGCCATGGGGACACCACCCAGTTGGGGTATTTGGCGTTGTCGGAGTCGCCAGGGCAACCAGAGAAATCAATCACGACCCCTACGCCCAGCTTCTCGGCCAAGAGGATCGTCTTACGCGCCACTTCCTGGTTCTTCCGGGCGATCTCCGGGTTGGGATGCAACGGCTCGCCGTGACAACTCAAGGCGCTGATCGTAAAGCCGTTGTCCTCGATTTTTTGTTTGAATTCCCGCAGCGCCGTAGGGTTGTCGAGCAGATCGAGGCTGATGTGTGTAGCAGCAGTGTAATTGCCCGTGCCCAGCTCGATCGTGTCCACGCCCAGAGACTTGAGCTTCGCCAGCATCTGGTCCAGCGTCAGATGGCCCAGACAAACGGTTAACACCCCGACTTTCATCGACCTATGCCTCCTTGTGGGACTTGCGCACAAGCATATCACACCGATGCCGGGCCAGCGCCGAGCTCGCGGATGGCCAATTCTGCCAGCTCTTGCCCCACCAAGTCCTCCTCGTTGGCCAGAAGATCAGCTCCCGCCGCCACCAACTGCGGCGCATAGATGTGATAGCGCGCCCGGGCCAGGATCCGCACGGACGGGGCTAATCGGCGTGCTACTTCGATAATCTGCACGCACGTGGCAGGATCGGGCAACGTCACCACCAGAACCTTCGCACTGGCCAACCCCGCGGCTTGTAGGATCGAAGCTTGGCGAGCGTCGCCGAGCAGGATCGGGAACTCGTTTTGAAAACGCTCCACAGTGCGCAGGTTCAGCTCGATCACACTGACCCGCACGCCCCGCTCACGCAAGGCGCAGCAAACAGCTTGGCCGGCTGGACCAAGCCCGACGATGATCGCTTCAGGGCTCTGGGCAGTGATGTTTTCAGGGGGCTGAAGTTCCAAAATTTGGGAGCTACCCGGCAATCTTCCCGCGAGAGCCACTAGCCATGGGGTCAGGGCCAGCGTGATGATGGAAGCCATAAGGAAGCTCTGAAATAGCTCAGGAGCTAGCAACTGAGTTCGCGTCGCCACACTAGCGAGTACGAACGAAAACTCACCGATTTGAGCCAGGCAAAGACCGCTGCGTAACGCTTCATCCAGGGGGCGTTTGAGGACAACGAACACCAGGCTCGCGACGGTAGCCTTCAGCACCACCAAGCCGACCGCCAGCAGCACAATCGGTCCTAAATGGCCTAGCCCAATGCTCTGCAAGAGCAGGCCCACTGAGCCGAAAAATACCGTAACAAAGGCCGCTCGGAATGGCATCAGATCGGCTCGTAGTTGCTCGGCAAACGGCGTTTCCGCCAGAAGTACCCCCGCTAGAAAACTTCCGAGAATCGGTGAGACTCCAAGTTCGCGGGCGACCCAGGCAGTCAAGACCACCGTGGTAATGGCCACTAGGATCGGAAAGTCCCGGTAGCGCAGCAAGTGGCTCCCCGTCAACAGCGGAGCCACTACGTACCTAACGACCGCTAACAGGCCGACGGCGAAAGCTAGCGTCACGGCGAAGCTAAGGGCGAATTGGGC
>JAUQPO010000104.1 GCA_030550335.1 Acidobacteriota bacterium | reverse complement strand
ACTTGGACCTAGGCAATGGGGTGGTGGGTCAGCGGAGTTCCGTTGGGAGCTGGGGCTGGAGGCTGGGAGCGTGTGCGCGCCGTTGAGGGTGTCCGACCAGGGTGACCGTAGTCAAAGGGGATTTGGCAGGCTAGTTCGGTCCTGGTTGGGTTGCCCTGCAGCGCCATCCGCGGGCTAATTGACATTGCCGGGGCCAAATCGCTACAGTTGGGTATGGAGGTCTCGACGGCGCGGTAGCCAAGTGGTAAGGCAGAGGTCTGCAAAACCTTTATTCGTGGGTTCGATTCCCACCCGCGCCTCCACCTGACTAGCCTCTTGATCAGGCTCGCTGAGTGAACGGGGTCAAGCATCGCCTGCCTGGATTTCCATCTTCCCAGAGGACGTGCAGGGGGCTGTGTCCTTGCATGCCTGCTGGCGCGCGGCTTAGCCCAATGGCCTCACGGGGAAGGCTGCCCATTGCTCGACTGCGGCCATCCGTAGCGCCCGCAGTGGCTTTGTGCTGCGCTGCTGTTCCAAGGCGAGTCGCGCCGCCGAAATCGGGGTCTCGGCGTTCAGCTACTACCGGGCGAGGTGCAGGGTATATCATTAAGCGCGATGACTCTAGGCTGGCTCGTTCCTAGGCGCAATTGCTAGAGCGCACGGGCAGGGGCATGTGCTCCGGGGCTGGCTGCGGGAGGTGTGGTGTGCGCGTGGTTTGCGGGCTTGTGAGCATTTGGGTGGGGCTAGGCTGCACTGGCTGGGCTCAACGCCCACAACCTGCCAAGGTCGTACCGGCTATCAACGCGGTAGAGCCATGGCGCGAAGTCGGCCAGCAACCTTATGAGCTAACCTGGGCGGATCGCCAAGAACATCCAGAGACGTTAGTAGATTTCGAGGATTTGGAGGGCTGGAGGCTGGAACTCTACGACGGCGCTGACGGTGAGCTCCGCCGCAGTCGCGAGCAGCAGATGTGGGGCCAGTATGTAGCACGCTTTTGGTACTCGGGAACTGCCTCTGGGGCCCGCCTGATAGCCCGACCACCAAGGCCGATTCCGATTCCCAAGCAGTTCGATTCCATAGAACTTTGGGGATACGGCAACCGATGGGAATGGGTCCGGGATCCCACAACCCCTCCAGCCACCGTTTCTGTCTTGATCACCGATGCTGCGGGCAGAGAGCATCGTATCGAGCTAACCGAGATTCGCTGGAAGCAGTGGTGGCTAATCCACAGGCGTGTACCGGGGCAACTTCTTCAACAAATCGTCTGGCCAGTAAGTTTCTCGGGGCTGGAAATTTCGAACATACGCCACACCGAGCCCCGCTACTTTTACTGCGACTCGCTGGCGTTTTTCGTCGAGCCGCTTCCGCCTCTTGAATTCCAACCCCAGCCCCGCCGCAACCTGCGTCCATTCCGCGGGCAAATCGTGGGGTTGAACACTGGGCCCGGCACCTTGCCCTTTCCCACACGTGAGGAGACGATTTTGCCCGAGAACTTCGAGAAGCAATTTGTCACCCGGGTGCGTCAGTTGTCGGCCAGGGAGTTCGAGCTAGCCTATGAGGGGCGCGATGCACAGCTCGTCTACCACTACGCTCCGGCCACTGGCAACCTCGGTGAGATCGGGGTGAGTTTCAACAATGGGCCAACCATCCGGCCGATGGACGGTGGAGGAGTGCGGTTCGAGACAGATCAGCAGGGCGGTCCACCTTTCTGTGAGCTCATCACTGCCAACTTGCTGGACAGCCACGTGGTGGAAGCGCGATTCCGCTGTGGCTCGCACCTAGTGGACTACCAGTTGCAGCTCTGGCAAAAGTCACTGGTGCTCGACGTGTGGTGCGACGGAGGAGCGGCGACGGAGTTGAATTTCGGCCGGGTGAGCGGGCTGAATCATCCCCGATTGATCACGGTTCCATACATCACGTATGGTTCGACCAACCCGCGTGTGGCAGTTGGCGGGCCGGTGGACCGCCCCGTATTCGTCTCCGTGTGGTTCGACTGGTATCGCTCCAACGCTTCGGAGCCGTACTTTACTGCACAGCCGGAGTTGACGGCCAGCAGCGCCCAGATCAACGGTGGGTTGCGGTATATCCCACGCACGGATGGTATCCGGAATCACCTTTACGAGCGCGTCTTTATCACGGTCTCGCACCGTTATGAGGAAGTGCTCCCTACGATTGCCAATCCCCCTTCCATACGGCAGTCCGAGAGCAAAGCTGTGTTGTGGACGGTGGCCCAACCGCGCACCTTCGAAAGTGATCACGAGCGATGTCGGCGCATTCGTTCCTTCGGCATCGACAAGATCATGCAACACAGCCACGAGGTCACCTGGCGGGACGAGGGCGACAGCTTCACTATGCGGTTGCGCGCTGCACCGCAGAAAGGAGGCGATCCGAAACTGCGCTGGTACGTCGAGGCCCAGAACCGCCTCGGTTGGTTGCAAGGCGTCTACACGAACTATACGGACTTTTGCCCGACCAATACCAATTGGAATCCAGATTTCGTACAGAGGACTCCTGAGGGTGAATGGCGGCGGGCGTGGCCACGCAATTATGCGCTCAAACCCGCCAAAGCCGTAGAAATGGACGCTTATTACGCCCACCGCATTAAGGAGAAATATGGGGTGCGGATGTCGTACACGGATGTTCACACGGCCGTAGCGCCCTGGCGTTACTGTGACTTCGATGCGCGGGTACCCGGAGCTGGAACCTTTGCGGCCACCTTCTACGCTTACGGGCAGCTGTTACTCAATGACCAACGCGTTTACGGGCCGACCCAATCTGAGGGTACCTACCAGTGGCTCTACGCTGGCTTGGAGTCCGGAAGCTATGGTTGGGTGTACACGGACGTGAATTTGCTGACCCATCCAGTAGACCCAGTGTTCAAGCTCTACAAGATCCACCCCCTGGAGGCACTTTACGGGATGGGGTACACGCATTATTACTTGGATCGCATCGATCGCGACTGGCGCCAGTCCCCACGCCGGCGGGAGTACCTGGATCTGTTTTTGGCCACCACAATCGGTTACGGGAACCTAGGATGGCTGGTGACCGACTGGGGATTGGACGAGCCCTTTGGCATCGAGGCTATGGCTCGCTCATACTACATGCTCCAGCAGTTGCAGCAGCGGTATGCCTTTGTGCGGCCGCGACGGATCGAATACGCCGCTCGAGATGGGCGCATGCTGGAGCCCAGCTTGGCCCACGCTACGGGCGCCATCCAGGACTCCAGAATCCACGTGGAGTATGACAACGGCACTCACGTTTGGGTCAACCGCTCGGCGCAGGGCAGCTGGATCGTCAAAGACGACACGGGCCGCGCGTTCGAGCTCCCGCCCTCGGGCTGGTTGGCTTACAACCCACGCGATCGCTTCCTGGAATTTTCTGCCTTGGTCGGCGGCAGGCGGATCGATTATGTTCTTGCTGCCGAGTACGAATTCTTGGATGGGCGGGGCCAGTGGACGGAGTACGGGCGCTTGGGGGCGACTGGCAGCGTGGTCCGTCGCGACCGGCCTGACGGCAGCCTCGAGCTCGTCGACCTCTATGGCAACACCCGCTTAGCTGTCCAGGCGAGCCCGCAGAAGATCCTCGCCTACGATCCTGAGGGTAAGCTACTGGGCGAAGTGCGCTGGGCAAGCTGGAAGGACGGCTGGGTTGCAATGGAGGTCAGCCCGGGCGCCCGCTCCTATGTTCTGGTCCCCGAATCCCAAGCTAAGTAAAAGGCTGCCTTCCTAGTTTACTCGCGGGAGCGAATCTCGCGGAAAAGTTCTTTGAAGCACAAGGCCGCCTCGACCGAGGCCACGCTTGGAGCCTCCTTTGCGTAATAAGCCTTGACGAACGCCGCCATGGGTTGCCACGTCGTTTGCAAGACGCCGAGTAGGCGATCGCGGATTCCTGGTGAGGCGTGCTGGCGGGCGAACAGCATCAGGTCCAGTTGCCCCAAGGCAACGGCGGGCTTGCGCCAGGGAGCCGATACTACAGGGAATCCATGGATGGCGAAATGGAAGAAAGTAGGCTCTGGCCGGTCGTAGTGCCAGTCGCAGATCACTATGTCGCGCGGCACCATGTGGATCGCGGGTGCGGTATCGTTCAGGCTGGCCTCCCACCGCCCGATGCCGGTGATCGAGCCATCCAGGAAACGATCTCCCCACATCCACATGCGCCGGTTGGACTGCTTGAGGTGGTCATAGAGCGTGCGGACCTCACGCGCGAACAGTTCAGCACGATTCAGGCCGCGGCACCGCGGGCAGTCATCGTCGGCGAGGATGAAGACTTCGTCCATACCCACGTGGAATTCATCGGCTTCACAAACATCGGCCAGCTCGTCAATGAGATGGAACAGCACGTCGTGCACTTTAGGGTGCAGCGGACAATAGCTGCGGCAGTAGATGCCCTCATTGTTCGGGTACTTGCCAGGGGTCTCGTCAAATTCCGGATATGCCCGCAAAAGTCCAAGTGTGCGCTGGCGCCAGGATTGATGCCCAAGACAGTTGATCTGCGGGACGAGCTTGATGCCGGCTTTGCGGCACGCTTCGACCAGTCGCTTGACCTCCTCCCGTGAAAGGGGATTTTCGTCAACGACCTCCGGATGGCTTGAGTACTGATAGCGGTAGTTGAACTCGAGGACCAACACATTGACGCCTTCTTTAGGAAGGGCATCTTCGATAAAGCGGGCGCAGAGGTCAACGTCCTCGGGCAATGGCGCTGCACAATGGAGCCCCCGGATCGGCAACTGGGCTGCGAAATCCGGCGAAGTAAGCAGCCAGAAGCAGGACAGTGAGGTGAGTAGCACACGGTGCATGAGATTTCCTCCGCTCGTGCCATTCTAGGACTCAGAGGTGTAGATTTTCCTGGTGAGGTCATAGAGCGGTCAGTGGAGAGAATGCAAGCTGTGGCGCTGAATTCTTAGGTCCTCAAGCTCGTGACGGCCGTGGCCAGTGGTCAGTTGTGGGGAACTCTAGGCCGGCAAAGCAACGAAGAAGGAAGGAGGTTTGCTTGTGGCGGGCATGAGCCGAATCGGCTGTGTGCTGATGGCCTTTGGCTTAGTTTGCTCGGGCTTCGGCCAGGAAAGAACCACTTTCGAGGGACGCTCAGCCTGGCAGCTGGCCAATGACCGAATTGAACTCGTGATCCTGGAAAATGGTGGCGCCTTCGCTAGCCTAGTGCTCCGGGATGATCCCGAACGCATGAATCCGATGTGGAATCCCATCCGTATGGCGCGGGAACTGGGCCAGGAACCGCGAGCTACGGGTGGCGTAGGACATTTCGTCTGCGTGGACGGGTTCGGCCCGGTTTCGGAGCAGGAAAAAGCTGCTGGCCTGCCAGGGCATGGTGAAGCGCACCGGCGACCGTGGGAGCTCGTGCACGGCAGGCGTGAAGCTGGTCTGCTCGAGGTCAGGTTGCGCACGCATCTGCCACTGGTGCAGGAGAACTTCACGCGGGTCGTCCGATTGGTGGACGGCGAGCAAGTAGTCTATGTGCATTCAGAGCTGGAGAACTTGTTGGCTTTTGACCGGCCGATCGCTTGGGCCGAGCATGCGACGATCGGCTGGCCGTTTCTGGCACCGGAAATCACTGTCGTGGACCTCTCGGCAGGGGTGTCCGAGACGCGGCCCTACGCGCCGGAGCAAGCTACCCGCCGGCGGTTGATGCCGGGCAAGCTCTTCACCTGGCCTTGGGCTCCATCCCGGAGTGGGGAGCTGATCAACCTGCGAGCAGCGCCGAGCAATCCTGATTCAGTGGATCATACGACGACGCTGCTGGATCCGAACCGGCCGCAGGCTTGGGTCACAGCGCTGAATCTTCAAAAGAGGCTGTTGCTGGGATATGTGTTCCGACGCGCAGAGTTTCCATGGCTGCAGACGTGGGAGAATTACCCCCCGACCTTGAAGATGGCTCGGGGCATAGAGTTTTCAACCCAGCCGTACGACGAACCGAGACGCCTGGCCATCGGAAAGGGCACCTATTTAGGAGCGCCTACTTATCGCTGGCTACCCGCCAAGTCAACGATCAGCGCTGACTTTTTGATGTTTTACACCCGCGTTCCTGATGGTTTTCGACGTGTGGACGACGTTCGGTGGATGCAAGGTGAGCTGTGGATTACGGATTCCCACGCTGGGCTGGTGGTGCGGCTGAAGGCCTCACGGGGTTTGGAAACTGCCGAAGACAAGCCTGGGGACCGCTGAGTGACCTGGCCGCCACACCGTTCTTTTTGAAGCCGCCAAGAGCGAGCCGATCTGGATGGAGCAAGTATGCTGCTGACAATTGACGTAGGCAATACCAACACCACGCTGGGAGTATTTCGCAATGGGAGCCTTACTCACCGGTGGCGCCTGCGCACGCAGCGCGATCAAACCGAAGACGAGTGGGGCATCCTGCTTCGCACGCTCTTTGCACTTTCAGGCCTGGACTTTGCCCAGATTGATGGCGTAGCCATAGCCAGCGTCGTGCCTCCGGTGGATCCAGTGCTGGCCGAGGCGACCCGGGATTACTTCTCCTGCGAGCCTCTGTTCGTCAACTCGACCACCGACACAGGCCTGCGCATCCTCTACGACAATCCTGCCGAGGTTGGAGCCGACCGGATCGTCAACGCTGCGGCTGCATATCACCGCTGGGGCGGTCCTGCCGTCGTGGTGGACCTGGGAACGGCCATCACTTTCGACGTCGTTTCCCGGCACGGGGAATACCTGGGCGGGCTGATCTGTCCAGGGCTAACAATGGCAGTGACCGGTCTGTTTACGAAGACAGCGCGGCTCCCTTTGGTCGACGTCCGCAAGCCGGAGAAGTTGATTGGTACCTCCACGGTGACGAGTATGCGCGCAGGGCTGTACTATGGCTTCGTGAGCATGATTGAGGGGATTCTGGAGCGGTTGGTCGAGCAGTTGGGGTCCGACACTCGGGTGATCGCTACAGGCGGACAAGCCAGCCTGATTGCCAGTGGTTGCCGCTGGATTCAGCATGTGGATCCCGACCTTACCCTGGAGGGATTGCGGCTGATATGGGAACGGAACCGGTAAACCAGGACGAGGATCGTTGGGAAGCCGGGACGTTTAATTACTTCAACTACTTCACGGAAATCGAAGAACACTTCCAGCGGGCGCGCGGTACGGGACTGTTCCTGCTTTCACCGCTCGACTGGGCGCTGATTGATAGCTGGCGCAACGCAGGCGTACCACTGGAGGCTGTACTTCGTGGAATCGATCGGGCTTTCGAGCGCTGGCGCGCTCGAAAACAGCGCCACCGTATGATCAACTCACTAGCTTATTGCGCCCAGGCAGTAATGGAAGAGGCGGAAGCAATGATGCGAGCGGGGGTGGCCACACCTGCCCGCGTGGAAGCAGCGCCGCCGTTCACGCTCGAGGAGATTCGCACCTACCTAGCGTCAGCCTGCGAGCAATTGGCGAGTCATCCCGTTGAGGCGTACCGCTCTGTGGCCATGGCATTAGAGCGTTTATTGGGGGAACTTGAGACGATTTACCCTGATCTGGAGGCGCTCGAGCAACGCTTGACTGCCCTCGAGGAAAAGCTTTTGGCCATTGCCCGGTCGAGGCAGTCGGAGGAAGCTCTGGTGAAAGCGCGCCAGGAGCTGGAGCGCGAGTTGCGCCCCTATCGGCGGAAGATGACCGCTGAACAGCTGGCCATGCTCGAGCGGAAGTACCTGGATCGGCGCCTATTCGAGGAGGAGAAATTGCCGCGGCTCAGCCTGTTCTATTTGCGTTGAGGGGGTAGCCTGGAAAGCCGGTAGCTTAGTCACGCCAGTGCCAGCCCGATCCCCGCGAGGAAGATCAGCGAATAGATCGCTTCGAGCACGCCGACTCGCTTCAGTGCCACTTGGCGTGGCTGCGCCAACAGCGCCCACGCGGCTCGGCTGAGGATAGGAAGGAACGCCGCGGCAGCCAGCGCGGGCAGATGCCTTTCCCACCAGCTCAAGCCGATCGCTACCGACAACAGCGTATGGTAAGCGATGGACAAGTGACGCACTAGGCGCACTGCGGAATTCTTTTGGTGCGCGTTGAGCACGCGGTATCTTACATGGAACACACTGCTCCAGAAAAACAGCGTGCACCAGACCCACAACCACAAGGCTTGCGCAGTCCAGTAGCCCGTACCCGTGTAGTGCGCCGCTGGAGCGGTGAGTGTCAAGCCGGCGACTCCCAACAGCTCATGTGCCAGGTGGCGATACTCCCCTTTGGCGAACGCATAGAGACTGATGAACATCAGCGCGAGGGCGCCTAGAGCCAGCGGGACTAGCCCGTAGAGCCCCGAGCCCAATACCAGGGCGACCCCGCACAGGAATGCCCCAGCAGTGTAAGCGGCCACTGCCAGCCACAGAGGTCTGGCGGAGAGCCTGCGGCGCCGTGCCAGCCAGAGTTCCAGCAGGGCTTGCCGGGCGAAAAACAGCATGGTGGTGGCCGCGACCAAGAGGCCGAGCTTTGTCAGGTTGGCGCCGCCCACCCAAGCTCCCAAAGCCAGGGGTACGTAGACCATCGCCCAAGTTCCATGCTCCCGAGGCAGACAAATGGATCTCGGCCAGCTCACTGCACCATACCTATTGCATTCCAGCTTTGGTTGCTGTCGCAGTGACGGCGATCACATAGGGGAACTGGCGTGGTCGGCTTACTGGCCCCGGAGGCTAGAGGCAGGGATGCGTGGGTTGCACACGGGCCAGGGGGCGTAGCTCAAAGTCAGTGAGTCCCGGTCGATCCACAGCCACACGTCTCCGGTTCTGGTGTGTAGGATTTGGATCACGCCGTCTGTGCAGCCGTGCGTGCGGCCGCGCTGAATCGCCGAGACGTCACCGTAGAGGCCCTTAGGCCCCCAGTCTTCCAGGAACTTCTCGTAAGAATAGTCGCGGCAAGGACGCTCCACCGAGCAACCCCAGTATGTATAGGCGGTCCGGTAATCGCCCTTTCGGATGAGCTCGAGAAAAGCGTTCACGCGCTGTTTTTCCCGGTAATTCCGCAGCAGCCACCATGAAGTCACGCTCGCCAAGATGACAATCAGCACCACAAGTACGACACGGCGTGCGAGCCGGGCACGGCGTTGCTCGTCCGCAGCGTATTGCTCCCAGTAGGTCGCCATCTTGGCTTCTACTCATTACTTGACTGGATAAAGCTTGTCGTACTCGGCGGTGGCTTCCTTGGTCAGGTCCAAGGCCGGCTTGAAATAGAGGGTACTGTCCGCGTCGATGATCACGTCAATGTTCTTGCTGGCGGCCAGCTTTTGCACGATATCCCGCATCCGCTGGCTGACTCGTTGCAGCACTTCCTGACGGCGGTACTCCACATCCGCCTGCAAGTCCTCGGACTTCCGCTGGAATTCACGCTGTTTGCGCTCACTCTCCATCTGAAGATCGCGCTGGGCTTGAGGCGTTAGCTTGCCTTGCATTTTGATGAGCTGGTCCTGGATGTTCTGAATCTCCTGCTGCAGCTTCTGCAGCTCTTGCTGGCGTGGCCCGAACTCCGCCTCCAGATCCTTTTGCGCCTTCTGGATTTCCTGCGTTGCCAGTACAGCTTGCTGGAAATCGATGACAGCGACGGTTAGTTCTGCAGCGGATGCAAGCATGCCCCCCGTCAGTACGATGCTGATGAGCCAGATCATTGTTCGTAGGCGGTTCCCTGCGTAGGCCATTGCGCTAGCTCTCGATCCTCCCGTCTACCACACTGTAACACAGGCCGCCCACAGTGCAGTTTCAGATTCCTGTAGCTCTGCGGGGCGCAGGCGGCTCTGATGCCCGACGCAGAAACTGGTCAGTAGCCAGGGTGCGAGGACCCAAGGATGAGCCTTATTCGGGGAGACAATGCCTGGGTTGGCGCTGGAGCGACCCCCAATCTCTTTCAGCTCCGGTCAGAGCTGTTGGCCTCGCAAAATTCTGAACACGGCTACCCGCGCTGGTTCAGGGTTGTGCCACCTCATACGCTAACGTGGCTGAAGTCACCTAAATGCTTGGCTCGTGTGGCCCATACAGTCGATCATCACGGATTCACGCGGTGAGACTTTGCTCCACTGTACTCAGCTGACTGTGCGCGTGTGCAAGATCACGGCAACGGGTGACGTGTAATCGCCCTGGGCATGCCAAAACGGGTCCGAAGAGTCGCATGTCCTTGCGGGAGAAGTGGCTGCAGGGGGTCGCACTGGGGCTTCGGCCTTACCGGAGTTGCTATACTTTGTTGTGTTCCACCGGTTAGAACGACGCCTCCAACGCGTTGTCGCTGATCATCTGAGGGATTGCTTCGGCATAACGGACCTGC
>JAUQPO010000103.1 GCA_030550335.1 Acidobacteriota bacterium | reverse complement strand
TCCCGTGCGGATTTCCATCAGCTACCCCGCTGGGCTTGAGCTTTGGCTTTTTCTTCGGCCAGGAAGAACCGGGCCAGCTCCATATCGCTCGGCTTGGTGATCTTGATGTTGCGGTCGCTACCCAGCACGACAGTGATATCGATTTTCTCCAAGCGCTCCACTAGGCTTGACTCGTCGGTGCCCACGTAGCCGTCCTGCCTGGCTTTTTCAAAAGCCTCCCGGAGGATATCGAAGCGGAAGACCTGCGGCGTTTGCGCCAGGATTAAATGATCACGTGGAATCGTTGCCCGGACCTTGGTGAGGTGCACCTGTTTAACGGTGTCCACGGGCACGATGCCCACGATAGCCCCACCGGTAATCGCCGCTTCGCGGATGACCTTTTCGATCGTTTCCAGATCGATGAAAGGCCGTACAGCATCGTGAACCACCACTAGGTCCGTGTCCGGATCCACTACCGACAAGGCTTTCTCCACCGATTCCTGCCGCGTCTCGCCCCCTTCGACCAGGTGGACCGGCTTGGCGGGCAGCTCCGCCTGAATCAGCTCGCCGACCCACCGCAGGTCCTCCCGGCGCAAGGCTACGAAGATTTCGTCGATCAAGGGGCAGGCGAGCAACTTGCGGATCGTGTGAAGCAGGATGGGCGAGCCGTCCAGCAGCATGAACTGCTTGCGGCTTGTGCCCGTCTTCTCGGGGGCGGCCGGGCGCATGCGGGTCCCCAGGCCAGCAGCAGGCACGATCGCGACGACCTTCATTGTGGAATCAACATTGTACTGGGGATCGCACAGCACGCGCGTTGGCGCCAGGTCTGATCGCCCGAGGCCCCAACCGGTTCACGCGCTTCTCACGCGCGCCCGCCCAGCATCGGATCGGTCGTTCACACCCCGCTCGCTTGTCCCGCCCTGCCGCTCTTCCAGCCGCCCGAAAATCATCTTGCCCGCCGCTGTCTGTAGCACGCTGGTGACCGTGATCTCCACGGTTTTCGAAATCATCCTTCGGCCGTTCTCGACTACTACCATCGTGCCGTCATCTAGGTAGGCGATGCCCTGGTTGGGCTCCTTGCCCTCTTTCAGGATGTGCACCTGCATCGTCTCGCCAGGCAAGACCACAGGCTTCAAGGCGTTAGCCAGCTCGTTCACGTTGAGTACCTCTACGCCGTGTAGCCGAGCCACCTTGTTCAGGTTGAAATCATTGGTGATGATCTTGCATCCATAAAGCTTGCCCAGTTCCACCAGTTTCATGTCCACTTCCCGGCTGCCAGGCACGTCTTCATCCAGAATTTGCACCTTCACGTACCGGGACTTTTGCAGCCGTTGCAAAATATCCAGCCCACGACGCCCGCGGTTCCGCTTGACCGGCTCGGGGGAATCCGCCACCAACTGCAGCTCGCGCAAAACAAACTGCGGAATTACCAGCACGCCCTCCAGAAAACCGGTCTCAGCGATGTCGGCAATTCGGCCATCGATGATCACGCTCGTATCTAGAAGCTTGAACATTTCTTTATTGGGCTTTTCTCCCCCGAGCAGGCCCCCGAGAGCAGCAAGGTTGAGCATCTCCCCTTTAGCGGCACCCACCATCAAGCCCACATAAGTCATCACGATTAGGACGAGCACATAAACAAATGACAAGTTGTTACTCGATCGGGGTAACGCTTGGCTCAACGCCTGGGTAAACAAATAGGCACCAGAAATCCCGAGCAACGACCCTACGGCTGCTCCAATCAATCGCTTCAAATTTGCCTGCCGTACTCGGCTTTCCACCAGGACGATCGCTGCCCCGACAAGGCCACCCATAACGGCTCCCCAGCTGCGTTGCAACGCAAACGGCTGCATCAAAAAACCAGCAAGCGCTAGGATGAGAATGAACCCGCCGCGTAGGAAGAAAATCTCACCTGTCATCCCTCCTCCGTCAGTTAGAATTTCGGTGAAATGATGGCAAACAGTATAGCGCGCCCGGCTGGGGAGAAACTACCCATTTGGGGTGGCTTTAGGTAGGCAAGAGCGAAGCCGGTCGGTCAGAGAATCTTGGAAAGTTCCTCGGCCATGATGGTTTGAGGCGGCCGAGGCTTCTTCGGCTTGGAGCTGGGCTTACGGTTTTCGCGCGGCGGTCGGTCTGAGCGCGCCTTTGCCTGCTGAGGCCTCGGCATATCGGCTTTTTTGGTCCCTGGAGGGTGAGCTGGATTCGCGCGCAGCAGTCGTCCTTCGAGCGGTGCACGGTCAAACCGCCGAATGATCGCGTGCATCTCCTCTTCGTTGGGCACTTCGATGAATGCAAACCCGCGAGATTCCTGGGTCTCGGGGTTACGGATCACTTTGACACTGTCAGCGACGAGGTTCTCCGCTTGCAGCCACGACATGATGTCGTCGGCGGTCACCCACCGGGGCAGATTACCGAGAAAGACTGTATATCCCATCCTGTCCTTCGATGACTCTCCTTTGGGGGATTGTGCGGACGGTAGATCGAGTGGAGATCCATCCGGGCGTTACCATCGTACCACACGGCCCGGATCGCAGTAAACCGCGCGCAGTTTGCGCTCGCTGAACCATCGGGCCGCGCCGTGCGAGCAAGAAGTGATATGCTGCCCAAATAGCCCACGCCACGGCGAGGTCACGGGTCTCGCCGCACAGAGGCGCCGGCGATCTCGGGCAAAGCTAGCCAGTGAGGTGTACAAGCATGCCAGCCAAGATCACCCGACGCGGAATGTTCCGGGCGACTGCGGGAGCAATTACGCTAGCGCACTTGCCGGCTGCCGCCGCTAGCCGGCACCAGTGGCCCATCCGGGAAGGAGCCGACACGCCCAAGCTCTGCCTCGGCGTTTCCCCAAAGGCCGACGAGGGCACCATGCGGCGTATCAAACAGCTCGGCATCGATTATGTGCTCATGGGAGGGCCGCCGATCCCCTGGACCGAAGCCAACCTCCGTGCGATTATCGACCGGTTCAAGCAAAACGGTCTGACAGTGTGCAACATGATGATCAGTGGCTTTCCCAATGTCATCTACGGCCGCCCCGGCCGGGACGAAGAAATTGAAAAAGTTCAGCAATCGATCCGTGCAGCAGGTCGGGTAGGTCTCCCAGTCATCGAGTACAACTTCTACGCTCACCGGCTTGTGGAAGGCTACTACGAAGAGCCTGGCCGCGGGGGTGCTGGGATGACCGCCTTCGATTACGACCGCGTGAAGGATCTCCCACCCCTGCCACAGGAGGGTGTCCATTCAGCAGAGGCTTTATGGAAGAACCTGGAATATTTCCTCAAGGCCATCGTGCCCGTGGCCGAGGAAGCTGGCGTCCGCCTGGCGGTCCATCCGAATGATCCCCCACCGGCGATCAGCCGAGGCTCCGCTCAGATCCTGTCCACAGTGGAAGGTTGGAAGCGCGTGATTCAGATCGTGGACAGCCCCGCCAACGGGATCACTTTCGATCCTGGTGTGACGCGCGAGCTGGGCGAGGACCCGGTCGAAGTTTGCCGGTATTTTGCCTCCCGCGACCGGATCAATCATGCCCATTACCGCAACGTCATCGTGCACAAGCCGTACGAGAAGTACGTAGAGGTATTCCCCGACGAGGGCCAGGTGGACATGTTCGCTGTCATGCGCGAACTTGTGCGCCACAAGTACACACGGTGGATCTATCCTGAGCACCCGCGGGCGCTCGACTGGGACCGACAGCACCCAGGTTTTGCTGCGTATTACCCTGGGGGCGGAGGCTACACCGGCGAGGCGTACAACGTGGCCTATGCTCGCGCCATGCTCCAGGCTGCCCTGAGCTTGCGCGATTGAAGCCGTTGCGCTGCGGCAAAGTGTAGTGAGCTTCTGTTCCAGCGGTGCTCAAGGGCCCCGGTCCCCTTCTTCTCGCTGGTAAGGCTGCTGCAGATACTTCGCCGCTACCTCCAACGCCCCTGCGGTGTTGTCCTTGGTTCGAAGCGCCAGGTTGTACTCGTTAACCGCCCGCTCCCGCTGACCCGTGATATCGAAAATCTTGCCCAGATTGATGTGAGACCACACCTCGGTCCACTTGGGTTCCAGATCGCCATTGAGCGCTTCCCGGAATTCGTTGGCCGCCGCCTGGTAGTTCCGTTGCAAGAAGAACACCTCGCCGATCCGGTAGTGCGCTAGAGAACTGTAACGGTTCACATCCAAAGCCTTCTGGTATTCCTTCAACGCCTGGAGAAACTCGCCGATCTCTGCAAACTGCTCTCCTCGCCGAATCGCCACCAGCACGCGCACTTTCTCGTCGTACCGCAAAACCCTGTTGTCAGGATCAATGACCACCTTGACCGGCTTGCCAAAGGTGTCGACGACGAAATCCGTGGATGGGCCGACGACTTCGATCACCTTGCGCTCTGGGCTCCCCTCCGTCTGGATCTCCAGCTCTAGCGGCATGCGAAACGTGTCCAGATCCTGCACAATCTTGCCCATCACCCGAAAACCCTTCGGCGTGCGGTAGACCGTGTACTGGATATCGAACTCCGGAGCCCCGCTCGACTCAAACCACTGAATGAAAAATGTACGCAGGTCTTTGCCCGAGAGCTTTTCCACCAGGTCGCGGAAAGCCTCCGTCGAAAGCGTCTTCCATGAAAATTGCTCGGGCACCGCTCGAAGCACAGCTTTGAACGAATCCTCGCCGATCACCCATCGGAGCATGTGCAAAATAGCCACTCCTTTGCCCGCCGTTGCAGCCCAGAACTCCGGTGAGTAATCCTCCAACCGGCCTGATTGCGCCAGCGGCACTTCGTCTACCGTCAGGGCCTCGATGTAGTTAGACCGAACGATCTCTGCAGCAGGCGTAGGACCTTCCTGCTGCTCCACCCAAAGGATTTCGGAGTATCGTGCTGGGCCATTGACGAGCCACAGGTGGCTACGCGTCTCGGGAGCAACGAGTAAGCCCCACCATTGGCGCGCCGCTTGGTTGACGAGCAGTCGAGTATGAATAGGCTGGCGGATAGATGAACTAGACAGGAAGATCAACCCCGGTGCCGCATACCCGCCCGGGCTGTTACCCCCGGTCTCGACCAGTGTCAGCTCTTGGTGTGGCGGGCTGCCGTAGAGCTGGGACAAGAACGCCATCACACGCCCCAATTCCGCACCGTAAGCCTCAGCCAGTCCGCTCCGTTCTGCTCGGAAATACACCGCAATCGTAAACCCCTCAGCACTCACCCGAACTCCCTCGCTACGCACATACGCCAAGCTGCCTGGGAAAGAGGGCCGATCGTACACAAACTGGTATAGCTGCTTGCCACCCTGCGACTGCTGTTTGGCGCTTCCGCTGCCGATGACCTTGAACCCATCGGGGACCGTGACCTCGTACTCCGCCGTGAACTGGTCCGTGGTGTAGCCACGTACCGGAAACCAGCGCGCCGGGTACATCAAGTAGCCCCAATCCTGGTCCAAAGCTGCGAACGTCACGCCAGGTACCGGAGACTCTTCGCGCCCACTGAAGCTGGCCGTGTAGGTAAACCGGAGCGTGCGGGATTCACCGGCACGCAACGGTTCCGGGAAGACCAGGCGCACGGTGTAATCCTCATAAGAGCGCGTAAACTCAACCGATTGACCTTGCTCGTCGGTCACCTGGCTGAGCTTTGCATCGTTGTGCAACTGGAAGGTCACGTACCGGCTGCCCCCGTCAACCACCCTGAACCGCACCTCCGCTGTCGCCGCGAGTGTGTGCGCCGGTGGATCGAGCGCTAGTTGGATCCGGTAATGTTGCACATCCAATTCGGCGCCTCGCTGAGCGCTCCCCAGGCTGGCGCAAAGTAGCCCAGCCACCAGCCCACCCCACCGAGCCGATCTGTTCCTGCCCATTCGGCTATCTCTCCGCTGACCCATGAACCAACTCCTTAATCGCCCGCGTGGCCCGTTCAAAAGGATCTGTGTCTGAACGCAATCGCTGCGCGACCCGCCGAAGCTGCTCTCGCATCCGTTCTCGCCCTTGCTGGTCCTCCAGTAGCCGGATCACCTCGTTGCCGAGCGTCGTGGCACTACTCCTATCTTGTATCAGCTCGGGAATAATCGCCCCGCCGGCGACTAGATTCACCATCGTCCAGTAGGGCACGCGAACGAACGGTCGACCTAGCCACCATGTGAGCCAGGAAACCCGGTAGAACGCCACTGTCGGTGTGCCCAGCAACGCAGCTTCGATCGTCACGGTGCCGCTAGCCGCCAAGGCCACGTCGGCATGTGCGATTGCATCCCAAGTCTCGCCTCCGATTACCTGCGTGGGCTCTGGCAGCGGCACCGAAGCCAACCAACGCCGCCACAGCTGGGCAGCTTCGCGATTGGGTGCAGCAAACACGAACTGACATGGTCGATGGCCTGCAACCCATCGTGCAGCCTCCGCAGTCAACGGCAGGTGGCGCTTGGCCTCGTCAGGGCGGCTGCCAGGCAATATGGCGACCAACGGCAGCTGCGAATCCAGCTCGTGCCGGCCAAAGAAGTCCGCACGAGACGACTCCACTCGGACCAGGCTGGTCAGCGGGTGGCCGATGTAGACCGCTCGGACGCCCCGAACGCGGAAAAAACTCTCTTCGAACGGAAAAATGCACAACAATAAGTCGACGTACTCCCGCAGCAACCCCACACGCCAGGGGCGCCACGCCCAGACTTGTGGCGCCACGAAGTAGACTATGGGCACTTTCAAACGGCGGATACGGCGGGCTAGGCGCAGGTGGAAGTCGGGACTGTCAGTCAGAATCACTAAGTCTGGCCGCTCCTGCTCAATCCAGGCTAGAAGTCTTCGGAACCGCGCCCAGATGCGGGGGATATGTTGGAGAACCTCGACCAGACCTACCACAGCCAACTCCTCGGCCCGTACGACTGGCTCCACACCGGCCACACGCATGGCCTCGCCGGCACAGCCGGCGAACCGGGCTTCTGGGTATTCCGCCTGAAGCCTACGAACCAGGGCTGCAGCGTACCGGTCGCCGGAAGGCTCCCCCGCAGAAACGAAGATCGACTTCAGCCCCATCTCGCCAGCCTGTCTAGCGGATTTTGCTCCTACTCGAGATACGTGTAGCCGCGCAAACTCTCCTCGTATAGGCGCAAGATCCGGCCCGAGTCACGGTAGCTCAACCGGCCCACGCGGACGGCCGCTTCTACGTCCTGGCGCAACCGCTCGATCAGTTCCGGCGCCTGATACTGCATGTACCCAAGGACCTCACGAACCGCATCTCCACGGATCACATACTCCAGTACCGGCTCCTCGCCTGGGCTACCACGGACGTGAACCGCGTGTGTGTCGCCGAACAAGTTGTGTAGATCGCCGAGGATCTCCTGGTAAGCGCCCACCAGGAAAGCCGCGAGCAGGTAAGGCCGGCTGTTGACCGGGTGCACAGGCAAGGCGTGCCGGATTTGCTTGCGTCCAATGAACCGGTCCACCTTTCCGTCCGAATCGCAGGAGATGTCGGCCAGCATGGCATACTGCGTGGGCCGCTCATCGAGACGATGGATGGGCATGATGGGGAACAGTTGGCCAATAGCCCAGCTATCCGGCATGCTCTGGAAAAGCGAGAAGTTGCAGTAATAAATGTCGGAAAGCTGAGACTCGAGCCCGCGCAGCTCTTCCGGCAGATCTCCTTGCTGGGCCGCCAGCCGCTGAATCTTCCGGCAGATCGCCCAGTATAAGTTCTCGGCTGCTGCGCGTTCTTCGAGGGTGAGGTAACCCAGGCTAAACAAGTGGAGCGCTGCTTCCAGTGATTGTTGCGCGTCGTGGTAGCTCTCGAGCAGGTTGTTGATGTTCAAGTCCCGGTAGGTCTCAAACAGATCGTGAACCGGACGTTGCCAGTGCGCAGGAATCTCACTAGGCAGTTCGACCTCCCCCAACCCAGCCACCCCCACCACATCGAACACGAGCACACTGTGGTAGGCAGCTATAGCTCGCCCGGTCTCGGAGACGATCACCGGGTGGGGCACACCGCCTGCGTCACACACCGTGCGGATGTGGTGGACCACATCGTTGGCGTACTCCTGCAGGGTGTAGTTGACACTGGATTGCACGTCGCTTTGCGAACCATCGTAGTCGACGCCTAGGCCCCCGCCCACATCCAAATACTCCAGGCCTGCCCCAGCCCGCTTGAGTTCCACGTAAACCCGCGCAGCTTCGGTAACAGCCGCCTTGAGGACGTGGATGTTGGTCACCTGGCTGCCCAAGTGGAAATGCAACACTCGCAAGGTGTGCTCCAGCCCTTGAGCTCTGAGTCGACCGAGCAAGCGGAGTAACTCGGCCGTGGTTAAGCCAAATTTCGACCTTTGCCCTGCCGAGGCTTTCCACCGCCCAGCTCCCTCGGTCGCCAGTTTGACCCGCGCCCCGATGACTGGCTCGACGCCCACCTCGCGCGCGACTTGAAGGATCAAATCCAGTTCGCTGAACTTCTCAACCACCGGCACGATATCGCGCCCCACCTTCTTGGCCAGCATCACCAGCTCGATGTACTCGCGATCCTTGAACCCGTTGCACAAGATCGGCGTCTCATCCCCGGCGAGCGCGATCACGGCCAGTAATTCGGGCTTGGAACCGGCTTCGAGGCCGATGCCACCGGGTCCTCGGCGACGCAACAGCTCCTCGACTACGTGGCGTTGCGGATTCACCTTAACCGGGTACGCACAACGGTAAGTCCCCTGATAGCCCTGCTCGCGGATGGCGCGCTCGAAAGCCTCGTAAATCTCACCCAAGCGGTGCTGGAGAATCTCGCCGAAGCGGATCAGGATCGGTAAGGAGATGCCGCGCAACAACAGGCTATCGACCAACTTCTTCAGGTCGATTCCGTAGGCAGGGTCCTTGGTGGGATGCACCCATACGTGCCCGTTGCTCCCGACCCGGAAGTAGCCTTGCCCCCACCGATCGATGTCGTAAAGCTCTGCAGCCGCCTCCGGAGTCCAAGGCTCAACCAGTTCGCTAGCTTGGAGAACGCTTTGACCAGCCTTCACACTCGTTCTGCCTGCTACGTAATCAGTTTACGGAAACCTCTTCGAACCGGCCATCCGGCGCTGAACATCGCGGCGTGGCCCGGGCGACTCGCCACACAGTCGTACCTTCTCACCAAACCCTTCGACCTAGCCTGCACCCACGGGCAGCGGCGACTAAGTTTCCGAGGCCCGACGGAATGCCCGGTCCTTTGCCACGGCCGCCCCCACTCTCCAAATTCCGACCAGCCGCAGGTTCCCGACCACACGCCATCCAGTTCAAACCGCTCGCTTGTCGCGGGCCACCGGATCCGGATAAACACGTAAATAAGCCTCACGCACTATCGGCTCGGCGATGTCACGCAACTGCGTCCAGTGCAGACTGCTCCCCAGCTCGCTGTCCGAACCCGCGACCAGATCCGATCCACCCCAAATCGGGATCTCAGGGTGATCTTCGGCCGCCTGGAAAGCCTCAATCAGCCGCGGAACGGGGAAGATGTCATCGTCGTAGGGCGAGCCGCGGATGACGCTGTAAGTGTAGCGGCCGGTCGAACGCCGACAGATCAGGCTGATCAGATTCCGGTGGCCTTCGGCAGCCAAGACCAAACGGGAGTTGGGATCTCCTTTCTCATCCACGATGACGAACTCGTAGGGGGATTGATAAAGGATCTCCGGGCGGACCGTAATCGGGCAAGTGCCAGCGCGACCGTGCAACAGATCCAGCAGACGATCACAGACCTTGCGGATTGTCTGTTTGACGATGCCCGCGTCACCCTGGGTCTTGCCACGCATTCGCTGCTCGCGATATGGCTCGAAGACCCAAGTGAAATGGTTTTTGACGAGCTCGTCCAGCCGGACTGGATAAAGCCCACCACAAACGTCAATCTTGTTGTTGTACTGGACAATCCAACGGAGCAAGGGCTCACCTTCGGACCGCTCGAGCAGGTGATGGTACTCCAGCACGAACACCGCCAGGCAAACATCCTGGTCCGCATTCCAGACGTAGACGTGCACGGGGCGCTGCCGCTTGAGCCAGCGTTCCATCAATCGCCCCTGGCGGACAGCGATGTAGGCCTGCATAGCGGCGCTCATAGTCGCCTCGCGCACGACACCACGGTGATGATCAAAGTGGACATAGTGGCCGCGGTGTCCTGGTACGTCATCGATCACTTCAATGCCTATGGAGTACTCCGGGGCCTCCCGGATGAAGTGATCCCAACTGCGGAAACGGGTCGGAGGTACGTGAAGTTCGATGTTCTCAAAAAGGTCGCTCATGACTGTTTTCCGAGTGCGGATTGCGGACCGCGGCGTTCGTGTCGACAGTGTATACCCACCCATCATGGTACTGCGCTGGCGCGATCGCCAACGAAGCGGAGGCAACTGCAAGCAGGCGAGGCACATATCGAGGCGGCTGTGTGTGGCTGCGATGCATTGACAGGCCGGAGAGAGTCAGAGTGAGTGCGGCGTTGGTTTGTAGGGTAGCGACCATAAATGGCGAAGCCCGGCTTGGGAGCCGGGCTTCGGCGAAGTGGATTGGGCAACGTCCTACTCTCCCACGCCC
>JAUQPO010000102.1 GCA_030550335.1 Acidobacteriota bacterium | reverse complement strand
GAAACAAACTCCGACGCGAAACCGTCACTTCAGGTTGACACGAGCCCGAGGAAAAAGCTCAAGTTATTCCGCTCGCGGTTTCAACAGAGACACCCCTAGCCGCTTAACGTGTCCCCGCTTTTCAGAGCGCGTGTCCTCGGTCGCTCATCCTCAACTTTTCCAAACCGGGCTACTTACCTGCGCAGCCACCAGTCGTTGTAGTCCGTTCGGCCACCAGCATTGAACAACCGGCGCGAAGTGCTTCCCTCACAATGCCCCGCGTACACGAATCTCGCCTCACGCTCACCGCCACAGACTGCGACCTCACGTGCGTCACCTCCGCACATCCCTCACGCTGCTGCTCATCCGGTCTGTGCGGTGGTCCCGCCGGTCTCCGTGAGGCTACCGAAGCTCGCGGCACTCAGAACACCAGCTTCAGCGCGAACTGGAAAGCACGCTGGTCTGCCGCAGCTCCAGTCACTTCGCCAAAGCTAGCGCTGCCGAAGTCCCCTACAGGGTTGTTAAAGTGCGGCGTATTCGTGAAGTTGAACGACTCCATGCGGAGCTCCCCACCCACTTTCTCGCCCACGATAGGAAACTTTCGGAACACCGCAAAATCCAAGTTCACTAGCCCTGGCCCATGGAGGATGTTGCGCCCCACGTTTCCAAACGTATTGGGAGGTGGTGCGGAAAACTTGCTCACATCCAGCCACTTCACTCCGCGCCCTACAGCCCCGTAAATAGCAGGCTTGCCATTGACGTTCGGGCGATTGCCATTGCCAGGGGCATTCAACGTGGCAGCACTGTACGTTAGGTTCAGGGGCAGCCCCGTCATGGAGGTGAAGGTGCCGCTCAGCTGCCAGTCACCGAGCACCCAACGCAGCGCACCCCGCTGGGCCCAACGCTTACCCGAACCAAACGGCAGCTCGTACACAAACCCGCTTGCGAGCGAATGCGTGCGGTCGTGGCCCGAACGACCCCGGTTCAGCTCGGGAAAAGCGTGGATAAACAGGCTTCCGTTATCGTCCGCGAAGTTGATCGCCTTCCCGAATGTGTAAGCCGTGGTGAGCACCAGACCCTCGGAAAATCGCCGGTCCAGCTTGACCTGCAACGACTGGTAGTGAGAGCCGTACGGCGTCCAGACGTTGGTGGTCTCCTTACGCCCGAACTTCTGGTACAGCGGCTGACCAGCCGCCCCCGCACCGGGAATCATGCCCGCGTTGACGTTTCGATTGATTAACACTCCTAGCGCGTGGTTGGCCACGTAGCCCACTTCCAAGGCGAGCTTGTATGGGAGCGCCTGCTGGACGGTGACGTTCCAGGCCTGGACGTAACCTTGCCGCAGGTCCTTCCGCAGGTGCAGGTAATTGCCAGCCGGTGCCGGACTGATCACCCCATTCGCAGGAATCGTGGCGAAAATCGGCGGTGGAAAGCCTGCGGCCATTGACCCAGCAGCGCGGAAGGAGTTTTCGGCGAAGAACGCATTGTTCTGCTTGACAGGAAAGGCAAAGGCCCACTTGTCGTCTGGATAGCTTGGGTCAATCGTGATCCCGTAGCCGCCCCGAATCACCGTACCTCGGCCCAAACGATAAGCCACACCAAAGCGGGGTGCCCAGTTGTTGAAGTCCGTCCGCAGGCCCAAGTTCCACGGTATCGGCCCCACACCCGCCAGCTCTAGCGTGTTGTTGTCCGGGATGTAATTTGAAAAGCCAGCCCGATGGACAGTGGTAGGCGGCAAGTAAAGCTCGTACCGCAAACCCAGGTCCACGGTCAGCTTCGGAGTCACCTGCCATTTGTCTTGGAAGTACGCGAATACCTGCGTCTGGCGGAAGGTCGGGAAGATTCCCGCCAGGTCGCGTCCATATTCATTGGGCAAATCCAGCAAGAAGGCCGCAAACGAGTTGGCAAAGCTGGTTCGCGGATCTCCGTTCAAAGCCGTCGGCCCAGCGCGGAAGATGAACAACCCCCGAGGATTATAGGTCTGCGTCTGTAACAGATCATCACGGTTGCGGCGAACGTCTACCCCAGCCTTGAGAGTGTGATTGGACAGCACTTTCGTCCAGTTGGACACCATATTGAAATTCGTTTCTGCACGGATCCAGGGCAGGCTGGCCGCAAAGCCCACGATCGGGTTGCTGTACCCATCCACATTGATGCTCGTGATACCGCTCGTCCACCAGTCCAAATTCACGCCCCGGATTCCAATTTCCTCAGCCGTCCGGCGCCCGTTGTCCTGATTCAGAGCATCGTTCCGGTACCGCATCACACCCAGGCGGAACTCTGCGATAGTACGTGCGTCAAAAATGTGCGTGTAATTGAGGGCGGTATTTTGGGCTAACTGCTTGCCTTCGCCCGCGAATCCACCCGCCTTAGGACCCCCGTAGATGTCATATAACCCAGGGTCAAAAATACGCGAGCGCTGCACGCTGTAACGGTACATCAATGTGTCCTGCTCCCGGAACTGGTGGTCGATCTTGACGTCCGCCGAGTGCGTGTCTTTTTGCCGCACCGTTGCCCGCTCGTAGTTCGTGGTCAAGCCACTAAAAGTGGGTGCGGGAATAAAGCTCAGAATTTTCTTGGCGATCGGGCTGATGCGACTGTCCGGAATCTGCTTGCCGGGAAATGGAACGCGCCCTGTTCCGTCCGCCTTGCCCGTCAGCGGGTCGTAAATGGCCGTCGGGGAAAGGCTTAGATCGCCCCGGCGAAACTCCATAGTGGGTATAGTGGCTCGGGTCACATCACCGCGCCGGTCCCGAGTGCCCTGATAGTCCGCAAAAAAGAAAGTCTTGTTGCGCCGGATCGGCCCTCCCAGCGTCCCTCCGTACTGGTTGTAAACGGTAGGCGCTTTGGTCGTTGCGAAAACGTTCCGCGCAGCCAGCCGACTGACCCGGTTGAACTCGTAAACACTCCCGTGAAAATCGTTCGTCCCAGAACGAAAAGTCACATTGATCACTGCACCCCCAGCCCGTCCGAGCTCAGCGTCGTAGTTGCTAGTCGTAATGTCCACAGTCTGAATCGCTTCAATCGGCGGGATCAGCGCAGTGAGCAACCCCGTGCGATGGTTATTGTCGATCCCTTCCAACTGCACGTTGTTGGCGTACCGGGACAACCCATTGACTCGTGCAGCCATGCTGTCTTGAGGGTTGAAAAACTCCGAGTGCGGACGCTCCACGCCGGTCACACCCGGCATGATTCGCATCAACCCCTGAAAATTCCGGTTCATCGGTAGAGGCAAGTCTTGCAACTGCCGGGTTTCGAACTTCCGTCCCACGTCAGCACGATCGGTCTGCAAAAGCGGCAACGCCGCCACCACCTCAATGGTCTCCGTAATCTCACCCGGTTGGAGTTGCAAGTCTACACGGACTGTCGTATTCACAATCACGTCGACACGGTCCCGCACCGCCTTCTTGAACCCAGCCTGCTCCACCTCAACCCGATAAACCCCCGGGTCAAGGTTGCTGAACACGTAGTAACCACTCTCGTTGGTTTCCATCGAGCGACTGAAGCCGGTGTTCACCTCGGTGATCGTCACCTTAGCTCCAGGAACCACAGCGCCGCTGCTATCAGTGACCGTTCCAACCAGGCTCGCCTTCACCGCCTGCCCATTAGCGGTGCCTCCGACGAGCAGCCCCAAGACCACTACGCACCAGAGCCCTTGCTTCACTGGTCTTCACCTCCCGCTTCGCCTTGAACTTTCCCGCCCGAGCCGAACTCAGCCCAAAAAACGGTTGTGGCTATTATACTCCGCCCGCAGCCTCATCGAGGTTCTGTCCCAATCACCCACTTTTGTGGGCCATTGCCCAGTGTGCCCTCCCGACACACCCCTCCTCAGCCTCTCGGAACTTTTCGGCACTCCCAGCTCCCACCGTGCCAGAGCCCAACGCCGGCCGGCTTGCCTCAACCAGTCCAGGCTACCTCCTGTTCTTGGCCTGGCTCCCGGCCCACCGAGATCTGACCCTGGTTCAGCGAGCTTTACAACTTTGCTAGCGCTGTCGCCAGCCTGGATCACTCACCCCCACGTCCGACCGCCTCCCTCGACGGCGAGCAGTTCTCTTGGCGCGAGTCCCAGCTCGATCACACCCCACTAGCTTGGTCGGCCGAGTCTTGGCAGTCTAAAGCACCGTACACCCGCCGCTACGCCGTCTCCCCACTCCAGTCGTTAACCCTCGTGCCGACCTACAGCTGGCCTTGAGCCGCAAGCGTATCCTGTTGCCGGCCCAGCACAGCCAGATAGAGACTTTACAAATCGCTCCAAACAGCAAAGCCCCCAACGCAGGTTCCGACCATTCCGGCTACTGGTTGCTACCCTAGTTCCGACGAAGCGTGACCGCCAGACCCCGGCCATCCCACGGGCTTCCCAAGACTGAACCTGTTGGCGCGTCTGTCGCGTCGGAACCGATTGACCGAAACGCACCACCAAGACAGTCTCCGGACGTCCGGTGCATCCGCCTCACTCCGACCACCACCGTCGCACCTCCTCCTAGCCGAGGTCGCCAGAAGGCAGGATATGACTATCGTGAGCGTGAGGCCGCGCCTCTTTATAGTCCCCACGGCTTCACCTTCCGCTCAGGGCCCTTGAAGTCAGGAGCACTCCGCTTGGCCCTGCGCCCCCTGTGTGTTGGCATTCGACGCTTGCGGTGAGGTTTCGAACGAGACGCGATTCTTTCAGGTACTGCGTGGCTAGGCCAGTGTTACAACGGTGAACACTATAGCCCGCCACAACCACTGCCCGCGGGCCTACGATTGCCGAGGGACCTATATCAATAACCTAGGGGCCTGCGCCTCTCTAAGCACCGGCCCCAATTACGGTGTAGCCCACTTACGGGTACAGCCCGCGAACTTTCACCGCATCCGCAACTCGCTGGATCGCCAACATAAGGGCCGCAAGGCGCATCGAGACGCTCCTTTGAGACCGCAGTTCTACTACCTCCCAGAACGCTCGCTTCAGGACCTGCTCTAGCCGTTCGTGGACTTCATGCAGGTCCCAGCTCATGTGCTGCTGGTTCTGTACCCACTCGAAATAAGACACGGTGACACCACCCGCGTTACACAAGATGTCGGGAATGATGAATACACCTTTACCCTCCAAGATCGTGTCGGCCTCCCGCGTCAAGGGCCCGTTGGCCGCTTCTGCAATCACCTTCGCTCGTACGCGCTTCGCATTGTCGCCGTTAATGGCGTTCTCGAGCGCCGCCGGAATCAACACCTCGCACTCCAGAGCCAACAGATCCTCGGAGGAAATTGGCTCTCCGCCTGGAAAACCAGCTACAGAACCCGTCTTCCTTTTGTACTCAACCAACTGGGGAATGTCCAGCCCCTTGTCGCTGTACACTCCCCCACGAGTGTCGCTGACAGCAATCACCTTCGCTTGATGAGAATGCAACAGTAGGGCGGCCACCGAACCTGTCTTTCCAAAACCTTGCAGGACCACCTGCGCCCCTTTCATCGGTATCCGCAGGTGCTCCAGCGCGCATTCCAACGTGTAAAACACCCCCCGGCCCGTGGCTTCATCGCGGCCGGCACATCCTCCCACGGATAGAGGTTTACCAGTCACCACACCCCAGACAGGATACCCATTGGCCCGCATCATGCTGTAGGTGTCCATGATCCAGGCCATCATCTGCGGGTTGGTGTACACGTCGGGCGCCGGAATATCTTTCTCAGGCCCGATTAAAGGGAGGATGCTCGCCGTGTACCGGCGAGTCAAACGCTCTAATTCACTCGGCGACATTTCCTTGGGGTTACACGTTACCCCACCCTTGCCACCCCCGAACGGGACGTTCACCACGGCACATTTCCAGGTCATCGCAGTCGCCAACGCTTTCACCTCGTCCAGCGTTACCTGGGGGTGGTAACGGATACCTCCTTTTGCCGGGCCGCGGGCAGTGCTGTGCTGCACCCTGTAGCCCGTGAAGCACCGCACCTCCCCGTTGTCCATTCGGACTGGGAGCGCCACGATGAGCACGCGCTCGGGATACTTGATCATCGCCCGGATCGACTCCGGCAAATCCAAAGCGTCTGCTGCTGCGTCGAAGTTCTCAAGCGCTGTCTCGTAAGGGTTGTTCCGATCGTTCGGGACAGCAACCTCTGCCACGTTCAACCTTCCTTAACGAGATTTTGAGACCTCTTGAGTTGAGATCATAACTCGACGGGCTCCCGCACCCGCGCGCTGCCTACCTTCCTCCGGAAAGGCTGCCAAAAAAGTTGATGGCCGGCCGGTCACTCCGACCGGCCGGCCAGGAAAGACCCAATGATGGGAAACCTAGAACTGGAAGCGGATACCCATGCGGAACTGCCGTTCTGCACTAGCGCTGGTGATGCACATGAAGTTATTCAGCGCCTTCAGGCTGCCGTCAGGATTCAGCTGCATGGAAGCAGCACCACTGTTGGGGTTGCCCCAGCGCGGAGTGTTGGTGCCATTGCGGGCCTCTAGCCGCACCTCCATCCGGACCCGTTCGGTCACCGCGAACTCCTTGTAAACCGCAGGGTCGATCCGCCAAAAGCCCGGACCGTACACGGCATTCCGACCCATCGTGCCTGGCCGGTAGACCGGGTTCTTCGGATCGAAGGTGAACAACGGGTCACGGAACGACATCGGGTCATAGTACGGCTGACCAGGCCCCTTGCCACCTAGCTTGCGCAGTGGCCCCACCTGATCCGCAGTCTGCGTGCAGCCAATGCACAGCAGCGACGACCAGCTACCCGTCACCGTGAAGGGTGTGCCGCTGTAAGCAAAGAACATGCCGTTGATCTTCCAGCCGCCTAGGACCTTGTCCCAAATCCCGCTCAGCGGCAAAGCCCGGCCAGCACCCACGGGGATTTCGTACACCCAGCCGATGCTGAAGCTGTGACGGCGATCCTCGCTGGATGGTGCGTAGTTGCGCGGGATCATCGGCTCCCAATGCCACAACGCAAAGCCGGCCCACCCGTTGTCCTCCGCCATATTCATGTACCGGCCCCAGGTATAAGCACCCTTCAAGAACAGCCCGTGGCTGAACGCCTTGTTGATCGTCACCTGTAGGGAGTTGTAGGTGCCGTAACCGATGCCGTCCCACATGTTGGCAGCGTTGGTTCGCCCATAAAGCTTTGCCAGTGGCAGGTTCCGAGTGTCTCCACCCAAACCCGGCCCGACCGTGTTGATATTCCGATCGAGCATCTGGTGGATCGTCCGAGTGGCTACGTAACCAGCCGAGACCACCGTGCTAAACGGCAACCGCCGCTCCACGATAAAGTTCCACGACTGGATGTAACCACGGTGCAACATTCCACCCCACGGGCTCCGCGGGCCCATGTCCAAGTTGAGCGGCAACTCCAGCGTACCCTTGCTGATGTCGGGCGTAGGCACATCGGGGATTCCCTTGTCCAGCGTATTGAACCAACCATACGTCGAGTCGCGGAATTCCGCGCCTTGCGTGCCCGCTCCCCACGTGCCCGTCAACGTCGCTGGGTACAGACCCCGCAGGGGTCGCCCGAACGGCAACGGATCGTACGTAATCCCGTAACCGCTCCGGACCACCCAGTTCTCGCCTACACGGTAAGCAAACCCAACCCGAGGTGCGAACAGCTTCTTGCTCACCTCAATCCCCGCGTTCCACGGCACATTGCCGATCCCGCCGAGGTAAACGATGTTAGTGTACGGATCCCACCGCTCGATGCCCCGGTCACCTCGGTTCAACAAGGGGAAGTATTCATAGCGCAACCCTAGGTTCAGCGTCAGTCGGCGGGTCACCTGCCAACGATCGCGGAAATACCAAGCATACTGCCACTCCCGCGTCTTCATCAGGAAGAACTGAATCGACTTGCTGTAGCTGGTCACCAAGCCTAGCAACGCCGTGGCGTAGCTGTTTAGCACACGCCCAGGCTGGCCTGGAATGATCGTGGGCCCAGTGCCGAACGTAATAGCACCCCGCGGGTTCGCCGTTTCTGGCTGCCAGTGGTTCATCTCCAGCCGCCGCGGCTCGAACCCCCAACGGAATTCATGCGCACCATGAATCTTCGTGAAGTTAACGGGTGCCGTGTATGTCCGCTCGCGGCGCTCCAGCGGCAACCAGGTTTCGCACAAACCCCAGTCGCTGAAACCGGTACTGAAGCAGGGAACGCCACTGTACCTCATGTCGTTGGCGTACTGGCGCCCACCGTTCGTCCCCGGAATCTTGAACACGTCGAGGCCCCAGTTCTTGCCCTGCCCGATGCCCAACACATCCTGATCGTGGCGCTGATAGCCGAACACGGCGTCGAACAAGAATGTCGGCGAAACCGTGTAAGTGATCCCAAAGCTAGGCATATTCACTCGTACATCGCCGACACCCGCCGTACCGATGTTCGGTCCCACCATCTCGCCGAAAATGTGCTTACCGCTGACCGGAGCCCCCATCCGGCTCAGCTTGCCCCACACCACGATCTTGGCATTCGGATGCCAGTTCATCTTGAAGTCATAGTTGCGACGGTTAAACTTCAGCGTCCCCGAAGCAAAGAAGTTCCCGGACAAGTTGTTTTGCGGGTCGATCGGAGACACCTGGTTCGGCAGCGGAATGCGCTTCTGGATCTCATTAAAGATTGGGTGAATGCGGCTCTCCGGAACTCGGTTGCCCGGGAACGGCTGACGCGTCCGTGGGTCATTGCCCACCATCGTCGCCGGATCGTAAACTACCGAGAATGCCGCTCCGCAAACTGTACAACCCGGCCAGGTGCTGAAATCACCCCTGCGGAACGTCTCCGGAGGCACCGACCAGTTGCCAGAGCCGCCCTGACGGTAATAGGTTCCTTCAAAGCTGAAGAAGTAGAACAACCGATCTCGCTTGACCGGCCCTCCAATCGTGCCTCCAAATTGGTTGAAGATATCCTTCGGCTTCCGGAAGCCGCGGGGACGGAAGTAGGGTTCCGCTAACCAGTGCTGGTTGTTGTGGAACCAAAACGCCGATCCTCGCAACTCGTTCGTGCCCGACTTGGTCACCACCGTGATCGCCGCACCGCCAGCCAGCCCTTGCTCTGCGTCGAACGCGTTTGTCGAGATGTTCACCGCTTCGATGCTCTCCACCGGTTGCACGTAGGCGGTGTGGTGCGGCAGCCAAACGAAAATGTTGGCGGCGCCATCCGTGACTGTGGTGTTCATGTTGCGCGGCGTGCCGTTGACTCGTGTGGTCAGCGCCCTGGCAGGCGTATCTACGATGGCGTTCTGGAAGGCCGATGGCGTAGTCCCAGGAAGGAGATCCAGCAAGCTCTGGTAGTTCCGGTAATACGGCAGAGGCAACTGCGTCAAGGCAACCGTCGTAATTTCGTGACGAACTTCGCTCTTGTCCGTCTGCAATTGAATCGCCTCAGCCGCAACTGTCACCTCCTCAGCAAGCGGCCCAACCTCTAGCTGCAAATCCACACGCGTCACAGCACTGACTGAGACCTCCACGTTCTCCCGGGTCAATGGCCGGAAGCCCGTCGCTGTCACCCGAATCTGATACGTACCGGGCAGGACGTTGACAAACGAATACCGCCCTTCCTGATCTGTGGTTGTCTCGCGGCTCAAACCGGTGGCCTTGCTGGTCAGTGTCACCGTCGCGTTAGGTACCACCGCTCCGGTCGGGTCCTGAATAATGCCCACTACCGATCCGTACAGGACCTGAGCTTGAAGGCTAGGCGGTGTCAGGGCGGCAACCAACCAGCAGGCCAACAGCAATCCCGCGATCCCCAAATAGGTATTACGGCTCACTTTCATCCGAATCCCCCTTTCCGAGATCGACCACCCGTTTGGATGCAGTCCGTAAACCGATTACCACAGAACAGGTCCAGAGTCAAGCCCCCGCAAAGCCCTGGGAAGCCTCACAGCTTGCTGGTGGCCACGTCGGAACGCCTGAGCTCACCTCCAACTGCTCGAATGCATTCCACCCAGCGGGCCCGCACGGCTCAGGCAGGAACACATGCCTCCAACCGCCTCGACCCACCGAGCAGCGCGCAGCACTTCGAGCAAACCAGAGGCAATCGCTGGCGACGGCTGGTCTGAACGTTGCCTACAACCCTGAAGACAGCGGTGCTTCACGCGTTAGCCCGTCGCAAGCATTAATCGAAATAGCTATAACCGGTAGACCAGACGAGCCGTTGACGAACTCGCGCCTGCCGCCTACAATATTGGGTGGAAAATAGGATCAGAGTTCGTCAGGGGCGGGAGTAGCTCAATGGTAGAGTGACAGCCTTCCAAGCTGTTGGTTGCGGGTTCGATTCCCGTCTCCCGCTCCAGCATCCTGCTGTTTGTCTTCCGAACCGTGCTGGCGTAGCTCAGCTGGTAGAGCGGCTGACTTGTAATCAGCAGGTCGTGGGTTCGAATCCCTCCGCCAGCTCCATGATTCTAAAGGACTTCCTCCCACGGACCGGGTCGGCATGTGGCACTCCGTGTGGTACCGGTGAACCGGGGCTCCCCAACAGGCAAAAGGCGGGCCTGCCACGCCAGCTCACTCCATCAGCACACAAACCCGCCTTCTTGTCAGCATGAGGGTGGAGCGCCGCTAGTGAGCCACGAACC
>JAUQPO010000101.1:2060-10506 GCA_030550335.1 Acidobacteriota bacterium | reverse complement strand
CCGGTTTTGGTTGTGGACGACTGCTCGGCCGACGGCACCCGGGACGCAGCTCGTCAGGCTGGCGCACAGGTTCTCTCGTTGCCTCATCACTTGGGCCTAGGTGGCTGTGTTCAAGCCGGTTACAAGCTAGCGTGCGAGCTGGGTTATCAATACGTCATCCGCCTGGACGCAGATGGCCAGCACGATCCTCGTGATGTGCCACGCATTCTCCAGGCGCTGCTTGAATCGGGCTGCGAGATGGCCATTGGCTCACGATATATCGACGGTGAGCACGACTACGCCAGCCCACTGCGTGCCCTGGGGATCAAATTCTTCCGTCTGCTCCTCAGGCCCATCCTGGGCAAGGTCGTGCGTGATCCCACGTCAGGTTTTGTCGGAGTTAACCGCACTGCTTTGGAGCTGTTCGCGCGCAGCTTTCCACTGGAGTACCCCGAGATCGAAGCACTGGTGGTCCTCCAGCGGAAAGCCTTCCGCTTTGTCGAGGTCCCGTGCCGCTTTCGCCCGCGCCAGGGCGGCAAGAGCTCGATCACTACTCTGAGGGCGTTCTACTACCTGATCCACGTGTTGCTCGGCGTCTTCGTCAACGTGCTGCGATACCCCAGCGGGAGGAAACGCCAGAAACCCTCTGGAGAACTGTTATGGAACGCTTGATGGATTTACTGACAGGCGTCAGCTTGGTATTGATCGCCGCGATTTTGGTTTCGGTGCGGCGTGCGCACATCCGCGTGGAGTACTCGGTGAGCTGGTTGGCTGCGGCTGTGACCTTGCTGATCCTGTCGCGTTGCGAAGGGTTCTTGATGAGCCTGGCCCGGTGGCTGGGAGTGGGTGAACCACCGGTTGTGATCCTGTTGCTCGGAGCGGGCATCTTCCTGATCGTGTTCTTCAGATTCTCGCTCATCATTTCTGAGCTCAAAGATGCCAACGTCGCCCTGACCCAACGAGTGGCTATTCTGGAATACAAGCTGGAGACGCTCTGTGAGCAGCAAACCGGCCAAGGGCAAAAGCAAGCGGGAGACGTGCGCTACTGAGCGATCGCCAGCCACCCGCTCTCGACCGCTAGAGTGGAGCCAGACACGCTTGGCTGCGACGCTCGGGCTTGTGATCCTCGCCACTTTGTTCGCTTATGCGCCTGCCCTGCGTGGCCCTTTTGTCTTCGATGACCGCTACCTGCCATTCAATGATCCGAATTTGCAATCCCGGCCGGTCCAGGACTGGCTGAACTCCAACCGGCCATTGTTAATGTTCACCTTCTGGGTGAACTATCGCATCTCTGAGCTGAGTCCCTTCTCCTATCACTTGCTGAATGTGCTCTTACATCTGCTCACGGCCGTGCTCGTCTACCGGCTAGTCCGTCACTTTGTGGAGCGTGTGGGCACACCTCAAACCAATGCCCAGGCGATCGCTTTGTTTGCTGCGGGCGTCTTCGCTCTACATCCGCTTCACACTGAGGCTGTGTCCTACGTGGCCAGCCGTTCGGAAGCACTAAGCGTTTGTCTGGCTTACGCGGCGCTAACCCTACTTGCCTTGGCTCCGAAGAAAGGGGTGAGCTGGCGGAGGGCCCTGGCCATCGTGTGCTTGTTCGGCGCAGCCGTAGCCACCAAGGAGCACACTGCCGCGCTACCCGCCGCACTTCTGCTGACCGATGTCTGGTGGGCTGATTCCGGCCGACTCCGGGCCATCCTGCGGAACTGGCGCTTATATCTCTTGTTGGCGGGCGCAGGGGCTATCGGCCTGGCGTGGGTCTGGAAGATTCTCAGCGTGTCCGAAAGTGCCGGATTCCAGGTCGCCGGCTTGCCCTGGAACGACTACCTCTACACGCAGCTTCAGGCGCTCTGGATCTACCTGCGAATGTTCTTCCTGCCCTACGGCCAAAACATCGACCATGATTACCCCATCGCGCATTCGTTTTGGAATCCGGCCACCGTTGCTGGAGCCGCAGGACTCGTCGTATTGACCATCGTGGGCTTCCTCAGCCGGCATCGATTCAAACTCGCCGTCTACGGGCTGCTGCTTTTCGGGCTACTCATCGCACCCACGTCGTCTTTCGTGCCGATCCGCGATGCACTTGTCGAGCGGCGCCTTTACTTACCTTCCCTGGGTCTGTTGCTCGTGGTCGCGGACTTACTGAGGCGCTGGCGAACTTCACTGACCAGGCAAGGCTGGACCTACGGCTTCATCTTGCTTGGCTTGTGTGGTTTGACCTACGCCCGCAACCACGTCTGGACCAGCGAGATCGCCTTGTGGGAGGACTCGGTGCGAAAAAATCCTCGCAACCCTCGAGCGCACTTCCACCTCGGCTACGCGCATTATCTTGCCGGCCACTGCGACCAGGCTCTAGGACACTTCCAGCAGGCCGCGCAACTCCAGGCGCCGGATTACCGGCTACTGGTCGACTGGGCCTTGGCCCTGGACTGCGCCGGACGGCCCGAAGAAGCCATTGCCAGGCTACGCCAGGCGCTCGCTATGGAACCACACGGTCACGGGTGGGCATTACTCGGCATGCTCTATGGGAAGCAGGGACGGTACGCGGAAGCCCTCGAAGCGCTGGCGCGCGCCGAGGCCATGGCGCCTCGCTTTGCCATGACCTATGTCTACCGGGGCAACGTGTACGCCGCACAGGGCGAACTCCTCCAAGCAGTTGAACAGTACCGCCGAGCGCTAGCGATCGACCCAGAGCTGGACGTGGCCCGGCGCGCTTTGCAAGTCGTCCAGTCCAGACTCTCGCGTCTTGCGGGAGCACGCTGACCCAACTTATGCGGATTGGCGTCAACGCCCTCTATCTGATTCCCGGAGGTGTCGGCGGGACAGAGATCTATTTGCGTAGTCTGTTGGATGCCCTCGCTGGGGTCGACCGAAAGAACCAATACCTCCTGATCACGAACTTGGAAACGGGAAGTCGCTTAGGACCTTCGGCTCCGAATTTTTCGGTGCTTTCCCAACCAGTCCGGGCACGATTGCGCCCACTGCGCTTGCTGTGGGAACAGTTGTGGCTCCCGGCAGTCGCCCTGCAGTACCGGCTGGACGTGTTGTTCAATCCAGGCTTTACCGCTCCAGCCTTGGCGCCCTGCCCCAGCGTGACGGTCTTCCATGACCTGCAACACAAGCGCCACCCTGAATACTTCCGATGGTTTGACCTCCCTTTCTGGCGCCTGTTCCTTTACCAGTCGGCTCGCACATCTACTGCCTTGGTCGCGGTGTCCGAGGCCACGCGCCGGGATCTCGAAATTTTCTACCCCTGGGCGCGAGGCAAGATCCACGTCATTCCCCACGGCGTCGACCCCCGTTGTTTCCAGATCGCACGCGAGAGACGTGACGGGAACCCTGCTCCCAGTGCGACTCAGGCCACATCCCAGACGGGGCGAACAGGTGATCAGCGCCTGATCCTTTGTGTGTCCACGCTTCACCCGCACAAGAACATCCCCGCGCTCATCCGAGCGTTTGCGCGGCTCCAGCCCCAGCGATCTCCATACCGCCTGGTGGTCGCCGGGATGTTTGGATTCGACACCGATCGGGTGCTGAAGGAAATCGAGAATAGAGGAGTCCAATCCCTGGTGCGACTCACTGGTTGGATCAGTCGCGACGAGCTATACAGTTACTACCGGCAGGCGTGGGCGTGCATCTACCCGACCCGCTTTGAAGGTTTCGGGTTGCCTGTTCTCGAAGCCCTTGCGGCAGGGATCCCGACAGCTTGCTCCGATATCGAACCGCTGAGGACGCTTGTGGGAGACGCCGCGTTACTGTTCAATCCAGAAAACGAGGAAGCGATCTACAAGGCACTCTGTGCCATAGCCGAGGACGCCGCGCTCCGGAAAGAGCTAGCAGAACGAGGTCCGGAGCAGGCCAAGCGATACAGCTGGGAGGAAGCTGCTCGGAAAACCCTCCACCTCTTCGCCACGGTGGCCGGTTGACGTAACCCGACCATTGACGACATCGTGGGAAGGGATGCAACGGCGCGTGTGGGTCGTGGTGGCGTTGCTGTGTGGGAACCTAGCGGACTGTACGCCGCGTACCGCTGAACTCTCCCACCAGTCTGTGGCTCACCCCGCAATCACTGATTTTCAGGCTTACATCCGAGCGGCAGGCTTCGCCCCTACGGGCAATTTTCGTCGGCGAGCGTCCAATCGCCAGGCTTACTACCGCTGCTACTACACCGGGAAGCTCGAACTACCCCGATCGTATGCGGAGCTGCGGTTCGTGGAGGCAAACGAGCAAGGTTGCAAGCTCGACACCGAACGCTACGATGTTTTCTTTTACCGCATCGAAGCAGTGGCCAGCGGCGACGCACCCATCACCAAAGCTCTGGAGGAGACCACTCCGGAACGCATGCTCATGGTCGTCGCACACGAAGATTTCCATAACGACCCCCATGTCGAGTCGCTGCCTGCCGAGCTAGCAGAGGCGGCCGCGACGCTGACGGGGTTACTGGCACTGGCCCACTATGACAAAGACCGACGGATTGCTTCGCCGGGTTGTTCGCTCGAGTCTGAGGCAGAGATCTTCTACCGTAAAAGTTTGCTGGTGAACCAGCTCTATGAAGACTTGCGGAGCCTTTACGAGCAGGTTGCCTCAGGGCAACTCACCCGAGCAGTGGCTTTGGAACATAAGCGTCTGCGGTTTGAGCGATTCCAGCGAGACTGCGCAGCCTTGCCGCGCGCCTGCACGTTCAACCCTTGTTTGGCTGCGCCCAACAATGCGGGATTGGCGTTCGAGGTGACTTACACGCGATTTTACCCTGCTCTGTTTGAGGCATACCGTCAGTGGAGGCCGCCGTTAGCTGTGTGGGTGCAGGCGCTACGCCAGTTGAGCGTCCCAACGGACACCGAGTCCGACCTGTTGCCCCACACACTCGGTGAACGGCTCGCCCGCCTCCTCAGCTCCATAAACGACCGGTAAGTTGGCCGACGGCCATCAGGCGAAATCCGCCTCACCCAGCAGGGGTACCGCAGCCTTCTGCATCACCTGCTCGGCTCGCTCGATCTCCGCTACGCGAAGCACGAGCAAACCAACCGGGGGTCCCCCGGCCGTAAATCCATAGAGGTATTCCAGGTTGATCTCCTCAGTCGCAAGCAATTCCAACAGGGCAAGCAATTCTTGCCCGGAATTGACCCGGGTCACCAAGACTTCCGTCACTGTAACCACAAAGCCTGCCTGCTTGAGCAGTGCCTCGCCCGCTTGCCAGTCAGAAACGATCATGCGCAAGATTCCGAATCGTTCGGTGTCCACTAGGCTCATGGCCCAAATCTGGATACCGGCATCGACGAGCAATCGGCAAGGCCCCAACAGTTGGCCAGGACGATTTTCCAGGAACAACGACAGCTGGCGCATTCTCATGACTGATTCGCACTTCCTCAACCCATGGACTAGCTCTTTGCAACGCCGATGCGGTCGCCAGGCTGGCGGGTTGCCCCCGTTTACGGCGCTAGCGACCTGCCCGTACGCGATTGTTTTCAGCCTAGAACAGTTGAGCGGGTGGCTGCTGGCCGTTGCGGGCAGTGACCACCACTATTCGGGGGTGACGGCCACCCCACCAGACTGCCCGCTCCAACGAGCCAGGGGTATCTCGTAAGCCAGCCGATGGCCAGGGCTTTACGAATTCCAAGCCCAATCGTCGCATAATGATTGTCGTTCGGCGCACTCACACAAGCAGCGCCCGTCAACCCTCATGCCGGAATTACCTGAAGCCGAAACCCTGGCGCGCCAACTGCAGAATTTGATCGCTGGGCGCAGCTTGCGGCAGATCACCGTGCTCAGCCAGCGTGTCACACGGGACCCCTTAGCCCAAGTACGGCAGCAGCGAGTGGACCGCGTCCAGCGGTATGGCAAATGGGTCCTGCTGCAGGTGGACGTAGGATGGCTTGTGATCCGGCTCGGCATGACAGGAACATTGCGCTGGTGTGCACCGCAAGGCCCTTACACACGCGCGATTCTCCACTTCGAACACGGCTGGCTGTGTTTCAACGACATTCGCCAATTCGGCTCCATCACGTTGCGCCCTCAACTTCCGAACGAATTAGGGCCAGATCCATTAGAGATGGATCACCGTGATTGGTGTTCCATGCTGCGATCAAACCGTGCGCTCAAGCCAGCTCTGTTGGACCAGCGCAAGCTGCGGGGCCTGGGCAACATTTACACGGACGAGATCCTGTTCGCGGCGGGACTCCACCCGCTGGTTGAAGCCACCCGGCTTGGCGAGCCGCAGATCGAGCGATTAGAGCGGTGCACAGTCGAAATCCTCGAGCGCGCGATCGAGTTGGGTGGGTCGTCCATTTCGGACTTTGTGGACGTCTACGGGCGGCCGGGAAGATACCAGTTCGAGCATCGCATTTTCCGGCGAGCGGGCGAGCCCTGCAGCCGATGTGGAGAGCGCATCCAGCGAATCGTGGTAGCCCAGCGGGGGACGTACTACTGCCCTGCCTGCCAGCGGCTATAAAGCCCACTTTAGGAGCGACGTCGCCGCCGTGGCGTGGGGTGAGCAGCGGTCTGGGCTGCTAGGCGGCGTTCCTCGAACTGGGTCGCAGCTTCCAGAATGGCATCGGCGACCTGAACCACGGGCAGCATCTCCTGTACATCGTGTACGCGCACGATATGCGCACCGCCCAATATGGCTGCCGTAACCGCCGCCGCCGTGCCGAACAGCTTTCCTAAATCGGTGGTCTGGCCGAGGAAAGACTTGCGCGACGGGCCCACCAGGATCGGGTAGCCCAGCTGGGCCAACTCCTCCAAGCGCGCCAGGATCTCCGAGTTTTGCTGCCCACGCTTGCCAAATCCGATGCCTGGATCGATGACGATCCGCTCTTTGTCCAGACCGGCAAGCTGTGCACGGTGCACCCGGGCCTCCAGATCCTTGATGATCGCCCCCATGACATCCGGTAATGGGGCCAATTTGTCCCAGGTTTCGGGCGTGCCCCGCATGTGATTGATGATCAGGCCAGCGTCATGTTTGACCACGACCCTGAGAATGGCGGGATCGAAGGTCAAGCCACTGGGGTCGTTAATGATCTCCGCTCCCAGCTGCAGCGCGCGTTCTGCCACGCGAGCCTTGTACGTGTCGACCGAAATGGGCACGGCTAGCCGACCGCGTAGCCGCTTCAACACAGGCACTAGTCGGGCAAGCTCTTCTTCTTCGGAGATCCTGGTGGACCCGGGGCGGGTCGATTCCGCACCGATGTCGATGATATCCGCGCCTTGCTGTTCCAGCTCCAGTGCGCGGGCGAATGCCCGGTCTGGATCCAGGTATTTACCGCCGTCCGAAAATGAGTCCGGCGTCACGTTCAGAATGCCCATGATGAGCGTGCGCTCACCCAGCAGCAACTCGCGCGACTTTAACTTCCAACAGAAACGCTTGCGGACCATGGCCCCTCAGCCGTACTCGAATCCAGCCGTAGCGTAAATCCATTCGTTTCGGAAGCGAGGGCGGGGCCGCATGGCGCGGCCCGGACGCCACATCCGCACCAGGTGGCGTCGCGGGGTGAACCCATAGTGGCGAGCCAGTTCGACCGCGGCCACATTTGCCGGCAATAAGTCCCAAAACCAGTTTTCCCCAGGCCGGCAGGCCAAGCAGGCGCGGATCAACCGCTCCGCCGCCTCCGGCGTGCGAGCGATGCAAGGCCCCAACGCGTAGGCCAGGCGACCCGGACGCCACAGCGCGTAGCCCACATTTCGAATCCGGTAGCTCCCACCCGCAGCCAGGTGTTCCAGTAAGACCCTGCGGCTGACTCCATAAGCCTGCTCGTCCAGTTCCGCCTCAAACCCTACAGGCAAAACCTCCCCTGCGATGTGACCCGGGGCTTGAGCTGCCCAGCGCTCGATAGACTCTTCTGCCTCAAACCCTAGGCTCCGATACAAGGGTTCGCCCATCTCGGTCGCATCCAAACCAATCCACTCCACTCCCTGCTGGTCCAACCAAGCAAGAGCGTGTTCCATCAAAGCCCTAGCCAGCCCGCGGCGCCGGTAAGCCGGGTGGGTGAGCACCATACCGATCCACGCCAGATCCCTTCCATAGCAGATGGCGGTTGTAGTGGCAACGATGTGCCCGTCCAGCTCAACGCCAAAACACCCCTCGGGCACAAGCCGGATCAGGCGCAGCCAGTCCTGTTCGATTTGATTCCAACCGGCTGCGGTGCTGAGCGTGACCAGGTCGGGCAGATCTGTTTCCCGCAACCTGCGGGGAGTCGGGCCACAATGACGCTCCACTTCAAACACCCGTCCCCTTAGTCTGAACCACTACCCGTTTCCACTTCTTTCCTAAGCGGATCAAATATTCCCCCGGACTCTGAAGGGTCACGAAACTTGTCACCCGCTGTCCGTCGACCTCGACGGCTCCCTCCTTCAACTTGCGCGTTGCCTCAGCCACGGAAGGCGCCAAACCCGCGCGCGCCAGAACCTTGTCGATCCGCAGGGATCCCTCCTCGATGACCACCGTTTCCAGCTCGCTGGGAGCCTCACC
>JAUQPO010000101.1:0-2050 GCA_030550335.1 Acidobacteriota bacterium | reverse complement strand
ACCACGCGCTCCCATTCTTGGAGCGCCCAGTCGGCCGCTTGCCGAGAGTGGAAGTCCGCAACGATGCGCCAGGCCAGCTCCATCTTGGCACGCTTAGGGTGAAGCTCACCGCGCTCGACCTGTTGCTTGCGGTGCTCGATCTCTTCCAGGCTCAAGTCGGTTAGTAACTCGTAGTAACGCCACATGAGCCGGTCGCTGATGGACATCAACTTCGCGAACATGACAGCGGGGGGTTCGTTGATGCCCACATAGTTCCCTTTGGACTTGGACATCTTTTCCACGCCGTCCAAGCCCTCCAGGATGGGAACCGTTGCCACAATCTGCGGCGGCAGGCCATAATCCCGCTGGATCTCGCGGCCCACCAGAAGGTTGAACTTTTGGTCGGTGCCCCCGAGCTCCACGTCGCACCGCAACGCCACTGAGTCGTAGGCTTGGGCGAGCGGGTACAACAGCTCGTGGACCGCAATCGGGATATTTGCCTGAAACCGCTGAGCGAAATCATCCCGTTCCAGCAGGCGCGCTACGGTGTACTTCGAACACAAGTGCACTAGGTCGGCAAACCGCAGGGGCTCCAACCACTCGCTGTTGAACCGTACCTCCGTTTTTTGCGGATCAAGAATCTTGAACACTTGCGCCTTGTACGTTTCGGCGTTGGCCTGGATTTGCTCTCGGCTCATGGGCGGGCGCGTCGTGTTGCGCCCGGTGGGATCGCCGATCAAGCCAGTCATGTCCCCGATCAGGAAGATCACCGTATGGCCCAGGTCCTGAAAGTGCTTCATCTTGCGCAGAAGCACCGTATGGCCCAGGTGCAGATCCGGAGCGGTGGGATCGAACCCGGCTTTGACCCGTAAGGGGCGACCCTCCCGTTGGGCCTGAATGAGCCGTTCGCGTAGCTCCTCTTCGCGGATCAGCTCAGCGAGGCCTTTCTTGAGGTAGGCAACTTGCTCGTCGACTGTAAGCTGAACCACCACATTATTCTAGCGGCTGCTCTCCATCGTTTACGGCTGCCGGCTAAGGCGCTTCTTGCTTGTCACCTCCGCCGACCAACAGCTTCTATACCGGTAGAGCCGCGCTGGTCTGCCGCCGGCTCCGCTCGAGCAGGAGTACCGGTTCCATGACGCCCGTGCGAACTATACTTTGTCCCATCGATTTCAGCAAGCACTCAGCTGCAGCCATACGCTACGCACGAAGCGTAGCCGCATGCGCAAGGGCGCGCGTGGTCGTCTTTCACGCCCATCGCTTCGAGCCGCCTCCCTACTTCACGCAGGCTCAAATGGAAGAACTGGCCCGGCAATGGGCTGCGGCGATCGAGCCCGCCCGTGAGGCAGTCAAGACCTTCGTCGAAGAACAAGCGGGACAGGGAACCTGGGATTACGAGGTGGTCATTCGTGAGGCTCCGCCGGCTGAGGGGATCCTGGAGGTGGCAGCGGAGACGGGCGCCGATCTCATCGTCATGGGTACGCATGGCCGCACGGGCCTTGGCCGGCTCTTGCTGGGCTCTATCGCTGAACAGGTCCTGCACGCCTCCACCCTTCCCACCCTGTTGGTTCGCCCAAAACCGGGTGTTGAAGCACCAACGCCCAAGGTCGAACACATACTTTGCCCAGTCGACAACAGCCCGGCTAGCCGTAGAGCTCTAGAGCTAGCCACATGGCTGGCGCACTGTGCCGGAGCCACGGTTACCGCGCTGCACGTGGAACAGGCAGGCGTGGCTGGTGGCATCGAGGATCTGTGCTCTTGGATTCCTGCCGAGGAGCGTGCGCGGTGTGAGGTGCGCGAACTCCTCCGGGTAGGCGATCCCCGTGAGGAGGTGGTACGCGCCAGCCGGGAGCTCAACGCAGACTTACTCGTGATCGGCATGCGACGGAAACGGCTAGCCGACCGGACCGTCATTGGCAGCACCACGCCAGCAGTGGTACGAGCAGTGGATTGCCCCGTGTTGGTGGTCCCTGAGGCCTGAATGCTGGCTGGCGCCTATCCACTTAGTGACAGAGGTCAGCTAAACCACCGGAGCAAACCGTCTCTGCAGTTCGCACCCGAAGCTAGAGAC
>JAUQPO010000100.1 GCA_030550335.1 Acidobacteriota bacterium | reverse complement strand
ATGGGTTCAAGTCGCTAGCCCGGCCTGGCGGCTCTCCGCTCTGGCAACTCACCAAAGGAGACCCTGCTCAGGTGAGGCTTGGAAAACGAGCTAATCACCTCTCGGAGAACCAAGTTCCGGTGAGGTGGAAGCCCGGCCCAGCTGGGTAGAAGTTCTCGGGGACCGTTACTGTCAGCTCGCGGGTTGAGGTCCACGCTGGGCCGAAGCTTGCCGCCAGGGACGGTTTTTTCTCGGGCGTCTCGCGAGCTTTCTGGAGACTAGGAGGAGGCAGCTCGCACTGACTTCACTCTCACTTCCAGCTTGGCCTCCCCATCGCCGTCGCCGCAGGCACTGGGCCAAAGCCCAACGCTGGCTCAGCACTCTTCCTACCGGGCCGCAAGACCAGCCCGTTTGAAACCCCTAACGTGCACTGTTTCTGGGCGCGCACTACCATGCGTTTCCATTAAGAGCCGAGCAACCGTCGGCGAGCCGGAATCACGCAACTGAGCTCTTGCAGGTCGCTTGAGCTCGTGGCTGTTCGATGGCTGGTGGCTCGGTACGACTTTCCAGGCAACATCGGAATACGCACTGGCGACAGGGTCAATCTAGACGACATGAGGGTGGGTGGGATCGATCGCGGGCAGTCCATCGCTCCCGCCAACCTAGGGCGGGGCAGCGTACGACTGACCAATGGCACAACACGCTGGGGTTTGTGCCCCGGCCAGCTGGCCAGATCGATGCTGGAGGCAGGGACTTGAGTTTGGGGGTGGGGCCTGTGAACCGAGTGGCTTTTGTGGGTCAGATATTCAGCTCCGCTTTGAATTCCCGGTTTCACGAATACGCCGGCTTCTGGTCCGCTGAACACGGCTTTTGGGACACTAGCTGCGAGTGCCATCACCTCAGTGGCCGGACCCAAGCCTCCCCAGTTCGTGTGGGGTCCCGTCCTCAAAGAAGCTTAGGGGGTCTAGGCCCAGTCGTCGGGGCGCCGTAAGACTAAAGTCCAGACTGCCGCGTGAGGTAGCGCACTGGTCAGGCCATGCTATTCTAGCGATTGAGCCCGTAGCTCAGCAGGTAGAGCACCGGCCTTTTAAGCCGGGTGTCCTGGGTTCGAATCCCAGCGGGCTCACCACCGCCGCGGCCGCTGAGGATTTTCAACTGGTGATCATCTCTGGCGGGAGCCCACCGAAGATGATCGTGAAGACCGCAAAAAACACTAGGTACACGACCCAACCGATGAGACACACAGCCACCGCCCGCCAAGTACTGCGATAATCGAGCGCTTGCCGCACAGCTATCACGAAGGCCACGAGCATCCACACAGCGGTGATGAAGAAGATCACGGGGCCCAGCAAAGGTACGGCCCCGAAGATACGCAACAGCCCAGGCGAGGCCGAAAAGCCCGTCACCCGTAATAACTGGCCGAGGTCAGCCTCGGTGGCCACGTCCGGCAGGATCTTCGTTCCGATGAAATAGGTGAGCCAGGCCCACAACAACCAGCCGAGCAAACCCGCGATGATCCCCACGATTAGCCCCAAGCCGCCCTGGCGAACTACGTTGCCTATGCCCGCCGCCAGGCTCGAAAGCACCACGACCAGCATGGCCTGGCCGAGGGCGCTCTTGTCGGCTTCCACTTCCTCAAAAGTGGCCGTGTCCAGTTTTGCTGCACCAATCATCCGGCTCACGAACGTCGCCATCTTGCGTGCCACTCGCGTGCTTTGTGAAGGATTTCCGCTTCATCATACACCATGGGCAGTGGACTATGGGGGCTCACGGGGTCTTCGGGTACCCCCAGAGCGGTTTTGTGCGGCAGATCCTGGGTGGCTGGCCCCAGCTGGCCGGGCTGGCAGAGCGGTCCTCTCAATACGCAGCCGGATTGCGGCGACCCGGATGCCTTTGAACCCGTAGCCGCAAGATCAGCTGCATCACCAGATTTTCGATCATCTGGCAGACCTGCCGATGCTCGTCGATATCTCCACCGATGGGATCCGGGACAGCCCACTCGATCACCGGTACTGGAATCCCGGGCGGCAACGGGTAGCCGCTGAGATTCACGATGAGATCCAGTTGCGAGAAATCAATCGCATCCAGTCCTTTGGGGTATTGCCCGTCCAGGCGTATGTTTTTCTCGAGCATGACCTGGCGGGTCAGCGGCGAGATGTCCGTTGCCGGAGCGAGGCCAGCACTGGCGGGTTCAATGACGTCGGAGCCATAGGCGCGAGCGAACCCCTCCGCCATCTGGCTTCGGCAGGAATTGCCGACGCAGACAAACAGCACGCGCGTTCGGGGTGAAGCCGATCCGTTCAACCTGACAACCCTCCAACTTTCTGAATGAACTGCCGGTGGATCAAGCGGTCCCGCGAGAGCTCCGGGTGGAATGTAGCGGCCAAGTGCAGGGAATCCTCGACCAAGACCGGGTCTCCTGCGTAAGTAGCCAATACCCGAACGGTTGGCCCTACGCGGCGGATAATCGGGGCGCGTATAAAGACACCTTCGATTTGTCCTCCTTCTCGCTCGTCGCTCAGAGGAGGTAACAAACGCACCGGTGCGACACGGCTGTCGATCTGGCGGCCGTAAGCATTCCGCTCGATCTCGATGTCCATCAATCCCAAAGACTCCTGTTCAGGATTCGTCACGCGGCGGGCCAGTAGAATAGCCCCTGCGCAAGTGCCGAAGATGGGTTTCCTCTGCCCGAATTCGCGCAATGCTTCGAACAATCCCTCTGACATCATGAGCTTGAGCATGGTGGTGCTTTCGCCGCCGGGAATGATCAGCCCGTCCAACTCGCCCAGTTGCCAAGCGTGTCGCACCAAGATGGCATCGACGTCGAGCTCTCTCAAAGCCTTCCAATGCGCCTCGAAATCCCCTTGCAGGGCCAGGATGCCGATTTTCATTTGAGCTACCAGCCTCGGGTTTGGAGTAGTTCACTCTCGGCAAGCTTCGATACGTCGATCCCGGGCATGCCGACGCCCAACTCTTCGCAAGCCTCGAGCAGTTTTTCAGGATCGTTGTAGTACGTCACAGCTTTGACGATCGCCCGGGCCCGCGCTTCGGGATCTTCGGACTTGAAGATGCCCGAGCCGACGAACACGGCTTCGGCGCCCAACTGCATCACCAGGGCGGCATCGGCTGGAGTGGCAATGCCACCGGCGGAGAAGTTCGGCACCGGCAACCGCCCATGTTCCGCCACCCACTGGACCAGCTCTAGCGGGGCTCCCAGGTTCTTAGCCTCCGCGACTAGCTCCTCTTTGCCCAGGGTGGTTAAGCGGCGAATCTCCCGATTGATCGTGCGGAGGTGGCGTACAGCTTCGACGACGTTGCCAGACCCAGCCTCGCCTTTGGTGCGGATCATCGCTGCCCCTTCAGCGATCCGGCGCAAGGCCTCGCCCAGATTTCGGGCACCACAGACGAACGGCACTTTAAAAGCCCACTTGTCGATGTGGTGCTCCTCATCCGCAGGGGTCAGTACCTCGCTCTCGTCGATGTAGTCGACTTTGAGCTGTTCCAGGATCTGAGCTTCCACAAAGTGGCCAATGCGCACCTTGGCCATTACCGGGATGCTGACCGCCTCCATGATTTCCCGAATCTTCCGGATGGGCGCCATCCGCGCCACCCCACCTTCCTTGCGGATGTCGGCGGGGACGCGTTCCAAAGCCATCACGGCTACTGCTCCCGCGCGCTCGGCGATACGGGCTTGCTCCGCGTTGGTGACGTCCATGATGACGCCACCTTTGAGCATTTCGGCAAGCCCGACCTTTACCCGGAATGAATCGTCATAGAACCGTTCTTCGAACCGCATATAACCTCCTCGCCTGGGATCGTACGCCTTGCTGTGGGTGGATCGTTGGGTTCGAATTTCATTCGGATCCGACTGGAGCGGAGGGCTTGCTCCTACTGCCTCAGCTGAGGTCCACTCCGTCCGCTGGCGACCTATATTCATTATCAGCCCAGATGTAGAATCGGTGCGCCATGGCGCCGACGATCGCTACCGAACAGACACGGTGAACCGCAAACTCAAGGGTTTTCCAGGCTCCAGCTCCAGCACATTCAGCCCAGGGTAGTTCACACCCAGAAAGCCATAATGTCTCAGACACCACCCATTGGGATAGCCCGGGTTTCGGGGATCGATCGTGATGCGCAGCGTCGCTGGACCGCCTTGGAACTGACCCGAGAGTTCGGCCCACGGGTGTGGCACCAGATCGGAATCTTGGGCTTCTCGGCCGCGATCAGTGACGATCACTGTTTGGGAGCGCGGCGCAAAGCGCACGTTGAAGCCCCCATACCCCTTGCCGTCCGGCTGCCCGCTGATTCGGATTCCAGGGCGCGTGGCAGTGAGCTCTAACGTAAACTGCAGCTCCCGTTGACCGGCTCGAACCGGGAATGCAAGGACTTCCACATGCTCCCGGACGACTGGGTTCACCGGATCTGCATCGAGAAACCAGCCGGTCTCGAACTCTAACCTCGCGCGATCGGCAAGGGCCTCCTGGGCCAGATAACGGAGGAAGCGGTGCCGGATGCCGCGGATGAGCCACAAATCGTAGCGGCGACCTTCGATTTCGACAACCGGCCAAGCCCAGAACACACCCCGATGGTGGTAATGGTCTTTTGGGAAGTCGTCGGTCACGATGACACCCTGCGGAGAGTAGAGCGGGTGGATGTAACAGCACCGGTGCCGGTCTAGGGGCACACCTTCAGGTTTCAACTCTCCGTGGTGGTACACATAGACGGGCTTGCCTCGTTCGGAGAGCTCCAACGACGCAGGGCCCACTTCGCGAAAGACGAATGGACTTTGCGCGCAAATTCTGCTGCCCAGGAGCGCATGTAGTGCAAAATAGCCAATCGCGGCAAGCGGAATCCGCTTCATCCTGGCATCTCCAAAGCTTTACAAGATCTCCAATCGCTGCGGGTCGAATCGCACTACGCGGCGCTCGTCCAATGCTGTCGAAGCCATCAAACACGCTACAGCGTGGGAGAAGCCGGCTTCAATGTCGGCTCGGGGCGGCTTCCGCGTCCGTATGCACTCGATGAAGTTAGCCATATGGGAATTGATCGGTGCCGGCTTTAGTTCAATCCTTCCCTGGATCCGGTTGGGGTGTTCGCTGCCCTCGCCGCTGAAGTAAGCTGCTTTGCTCGGAGCCTCGACGCGCAGCCCGGAGATGTCCAGGATCCCACGCTCGCCGTAGTAGACTTCCCGCCGCCCCGCAGCGTTTGTCAGGTTCATCGCCCAACTGAAAATGCACTCCGGATACTCCAGCAATGTGTAGAAGACGTCGGCAGTTTCGCGCCCGTCTTTCCATAGGTAAACCCCGCCCTGGGTGACCGCACTCAAAGGAAACCGGTGTCCCGTAAACCAGTGGAACGTGTCTACCAGGTGGCTCATCCACAGCCCAGCGATCCCATCAGTACACTTGCGGAACAGCTGCCACTGGCGAAGCAAGCGTACGTCGGGCTTTTCCGGCATCCACGGCCTGCGGTAGTACTCCCAGGCGACGTCCTCGATTTTGACGTCCTCGTATGGCCGAGCCCATCGGGGAGCGTGGACGTTGTAAGCTGCTTCGACCCGCGTTACCTTTCCCAAAATGCCCTGGCGCATGTACTCGGCCGCGGTCACCAGCAACGGGTGGCTCCGGTATTGGGTGCCTACTTGGACGATCCGGTCGCTGGCCTTGACAGTTAGGTAGGCCTCCCTGACCTCGGAGAACAGGTTGCCGAGAGGTTTCTCGACATAGACGTCTTTGCCCGCTTTGATCGCTGCGATCAGGATAGGGCAATGCCAAAGGTCGGGGGTAGCAATGATGACCGCGTCGACATCCGCCCAGCCGAGCAGCTCCTGGTAGTCTACCGTGGTCCTCGGCCGTTCCCCGAAGGCTTTTTCCACCAGGGCGGCTGCGCGCTCCCGGTTGGGCCGGTAAACATCGCAGACGGCAGTGACCGTCACGTTCAGATCCCGCGACCGTTCCACTTCTCGGATCAGGGCCGTTCCTCGATCGCCGGAGCCAATCACTCCGATCCGGATGCGCTCGTGAGCTCCCAAGATAGGCCGCCGGCTCGTCGCGACAGCTGCTACAAGCCACTCACGCCGGTTCAGCAAGGTCTTCATGGCACTCATCCTACTGCAACGCCTAGCGGGGTGAGTGTGCCGGCTGTCGTTATCGTACGGGTAGTTGGGCCGACGTTGTGACCAGACTCAGCCTTGGCAATCGGGCTGCTGCGGGCGGCCGCTTTCGGGCTGATAAGCGTAATTTTCCAACTTGCCCGCGAAAAACGATTCATAAGCGCTCATGTCGAAGTGGCCATGCCCACTGAGGTTGAACAGGATGACACGCTTGCGTCCCTCTTCCCGGGCTTGCAAAGCCTCATCAATGGCTGCCCGGATCGCGTGAGCCGACTCCGGTGCGGGGACGATGCCCTCTGTCCGAGCGAACTGGACCGCTGCTTCGAAGACCGCCAGCTGGTGGTAGGCCCGGGCTTCGATCCAGCCGTGCTTGAGCAAGTGGCTACACAGAGGTGCGGCGCCATGGTAGCGTAGACCACCAGCGTGAATCTTGGGCGGGATGAACTTATGCCCGAGCGTGTACATTTTTAGCAAAGGCGTCAGACCGGCGGTGTCCCCGTGATCGTATTCATAGCGCCCGCGCGTCAGTGAGGGACAGGCCTCCGGCTCTACGGCCATCAGCCGTACAGGGGATCCATTCAACTTGTCGAGCAAATAAGGGAAAGCGATTCCGGCGAAGTTGCTACCGCCACCGAAACAGCCGATCACTACATCCGGCTGCTCGCCTGCCATCTCCATTTGCTTCTTGCACTCCAGGCCGATGATCGTCTGGTGCAAGCATACGTGATTCAGCACGGATCCCAATGAGTAATTCGTGTCGGGGTGGGTGGCTGCGTCTTCGACAGCCTCACTGATGGCAATGCCGAGGCTACCTGGGGAATCTGGGTCTTGTTCCAGGATGGCTCGGCCGGATTGCGTGCGGTCAGACGGGCTTGGGTAGATTTCTCCGCCCCAGGTTTCAATCATGATGCGCCGGTAGGGCTTCTGGAAATAGCTGACCTTGACCATGTACACAGTGCAGGCTAACCCGAAGAGCCTGCAAGCCAGGGCGAGTGCGCTCCCCCATTGACCAGCTCCCGTTTCGGTGGCCAAACGGCGGATCCCTTCTTTCTTGTTGTAGTAAGCCTGGGCGACGGCCGTGTTGGGCTTGTGGCTGCCTGCAGGGCTAACGCCCTCGTACTTGTAATAGATATGCGCTGGCGTGTCTAGGGCCCTTTCCAATCGGCGTGCCCGGAACAGGGGCGTGGGACGCCACAGCTTGTACACGTCGATCACCTCACCCGGAATGTCGATTTGGGGTTTCATCGACACTTCCTGTTCAATCAGCGCCATTGGGAAGATGGGTGCCAAGTCTTCTGGCTTGATGGGCTCCCGTGTCGCCGGATGCAGCGGCGGATCCATGGGCTCTTTCAGCGCGGGCAAAACATTGACCCAGTAATCAGGCAGGTCTTTTTCTGTCAAGACGAATTTCACGGTCTCATCCGCCATTCCACGACTCCTGAAATTGAATACTGGGACGAAACGAAATCTCTCATTCTACTTCAGTCTGTGGTGCTTTCTTTGTGCCACGCGGATCAGAGCGTTTCGAACTTCAAGCCTAACCGCCGCAGGGCGTATCCGGTTTCTCGGACCCAGTCGCCATAGCACGTCATCCAGTGGAACCCGCGCATCTGATGGACCAGGCGTTGCCAGTCTCCTCGTATACTCACGTCGATTTGCGAGCGGCAGATGGCCAGAAAGGGCGTGTCCACGATCTCGCCGGTGAAGCCGATCCACCGCTCAAAGTTGAAATCCGGCACCAGGTTCGTCACGACCTGGCCTTTGCGCATCTGGACTTTCGGTGCTGCGCCGTAATCGGATTCGAAGTGTGTGAGAATGCGCACCGGTTCAGGATGGTGGCCGTCCATGCATCGCGGGGCCGTGCAATGGGCTAGGGTTACCAGTCCATGGTGGGGGTAGGTGGGGTCGTTCAAGAAAACTGGCTGGCCAGCGACGTAGTGGAGCAGTACCCCTGAGGGAATGACCACGAAGTCGGATTCGCAGAAGGCTAGATAGCCCGCATCATTCAGCAGGCTCAGAGGCAGGCAAGCGGTGGTCTTGCCCACGGGCATGATGGCCGTCATGCAGTGGTTGATCGTGATCGCATCCGTCTGATGCTCGGCCAGCAAATCGTGGAACACACCGGTCAGCAAGAACGCATTCTCCACGAACGCGCGCTCCGTTTCCAGCCGCACGTCCGGATCTCTCAGGTAATCGCTCGCCTGTTGCCGGGCTTGCTGCACGCGGTCCGGATCCTGACGCGCGGCTTCGATTCGTTTGGCCAGCTCCTCGTAGCTCACCGTCACTAGCTCCATCTGGAAAACTGTCCGCGTGCGCGCAGGGGCCATCTGTCCACCCTTTCCCCATCCACTGGGTCCTCCGACGCACACTATCCGTTTGCCCACGGTGTTCTTCAGTGCGGCTAGTGCTCGGAGGCGCCAGACCAGATCCGCCAGCTCGTCGACCACTACATCATCCGGGCCCAATCCCGGTTCGCCATATTCGTCCACGGTCTTGCGCAAAAGACGCGGGTGGACGATCTCGTACCACAGGTAGACTGGGCCGGAGCGATGCCGGACGAAGATAAGGTTCCATTTGCCGAGCCGGTTCAGAGCCTCGTACACTTGCACGCCTCCGCTCGCTGCGTAAATCAACAGGCTGTCGAACTCTAAGGTCGAGAGCTTCGATACCTGGTCGGCGCGGGAGATCTCGGCGAGCGGCAGGAACTCCAACGGGAACTCCGCAACTTGCTTCAGGTGCTCGAGCTCGCGCCCGATGCGGTCTTTTTCTTCTGCGACATCCTGTGGGGTCATCAGTCCTCCCCAGGGACGCCAGCTTCGCTCGGGGACTCGCTTGTAGAACTCGTAGACCAGCACGGGCTGGACACGCAAGGGAAGGCGGACCGGGGGTTGTTTAGGAGGGGTCCCAAAGGTAGCAGTTGGGGTCCCGAGCGCCGTTGCAGTGAACTCCGCTGTGGCAGGGAGCATCGTCCCGAGGCGGAGAAGCTGGCGGCGACTCAGCCAGTTCCCGCAGCAAGTGTGCACGCCAGATCCGAGTCCTCTGCGCACGATTCACCTCCACACCGTCGAGGAAAAACGCTCATGATCGTACCACTCTAGGCGAGCCCGCGCAAAAGCCTTCGCGTCACTTTAGGGAAGCAGCCAGCGCCCATGGTTCAGAAGATCAACCAGGGGCTGGACAGGCCCACAGGCTTCGGGCTGAGTGGACCCAACCGTCGCATCCAGATCTGGTACCCCTCGTGGCTGAAGGCGACGTCCAGTCGCAGCAGGAGCCAATTTTGCCAACGCACGCGGACTCCACCCCCGAATGAGACTTCGAGGTCTCGCAGTTTGAGCTCCTGTCGCCGAGAAAAGACTCTCCCGGCATCGGCGAACACCGCCAGCTCCAGTGGGCCACGGACCTTGTGCCGATATTCCGCTGTCAAGCTCAGCGCATGGCGGTCACGAAACCGGTAGGCGCGGAATCCGCGCAAACCCGTAGCCCCGCCGATAGCTGGCTGGAGGTAAAACGGCACGGATTGGGTTGGAGCCGCGCGGCTGGCGGCTCCGGCGATCTGAAAGGCTAGCGTGGAGCGCTGGTGGATTAGAGGGATGAACTGCTGGATCTGGAACTCCCACAGACCAAAGTCGTGTCGGTGCAAAGTGCGATCATCGTACCGTTTGTACTCGACCACGTAATAGCCGCCCCCTTGGGGGTCTTGCGGGGCGTCCCGGTAGTCGAGTTCCACGAACGCTCCCCATCGTGTAAAGTGCCCTTGTCGGTCGAGTCCCGGGACTAGAGCCGACGGATAAACACGTTCGAGAGACGCTACGTCGCGCGGGGTTCCGGGTCCGGTATTCGCTCGGAGGTACCCTGCCGAGGCACCGACCCGCAGGAATGGACTGAGATTCCAGCCCAGCAAACCGTCGATGGCCAAGTCCTCGTAGAGGTATGCAGCCCGCCCAGTTTTCTTTGAGTCTGGACCTGGCCCGTAGTAGTCAAGCGCACCGTACCGGTGCTGGAGGCCGCTGATCCGGAAGAACCATGGCTTTTGAACCGAGGGGGGTAGTGTGAGCTCGATGTGTGCTCGGTGGGCTAAGCGTGTAGAGACCTGTGCTCCTATGCGGAACTGCAGCGCAGTCCGGCGAACGCCCTCGAGGACATATTGCACCCCTACGCCAAGACCTTGCTGTTGCGCCATGCCCCCGAACCAAGGACGAAGGGTGGATTCGGGTTCCGTGACCTGCCCGAAAATATGCTCCAGCCGGCGCCGCGTGGGCGATGTGGCATTCGCTTCGGAAACTTTGCGAATTTCTGCTTGCGGGTGCGGAGCCCGGCCGGGATCCGGCAATTGCTCAGTACCCGGTACAGGGCTTTCGGAACACAAAACCCACGCCACCGCGAGCTGATGGGCTAACCAACAGCGGGCTGCTCTGCGCCACCACGTACGGCTCACAATGCCATTGTCGAGAGCCGGCCCGGTGTCGGGCAATCGCGGGCTGGTTCGCCCCCGAATGCAGGTAGATCACTGCTTGGTTTCCCCGCGGCGGACGGCAGCAC
>JAUQPO010000099.1 GCA_030550335.1 Acidobacteriota bacterium | reverse complement strand
TGAGACAGCATGAGACGCGTCGCGATTTTCCTCGCCTCCATAACCCTGGCCAGCCTGCTGGCTTCGTCTCTTAGCCCTGCTGAGCCTGACCTGATCGTGAGCCTCTACAGCCCACACGAATTTGAATTGACCGCGGATCCCAAGGCACCCCACTGGCGGGACGTTCCCCCGGTAATCGCAGACCACGATGCCCTGGGCAACCCCGTGCCGGGACATCGCACCGAAATTCGCTCTCGCTGGACGGACCAGTACTTGTACTTCCTGTTCGTTTGCCCCTACGAAGAGCTCTATCTCAAGCCTGATCCGGTCACCGATAAGGAAACACCGAAGCTCTGGGAATGGGATGTGGCGGAGGTGTTCATCGGGGCGGATTTCGAGAATATCAAGCATTACCGGGAATTTCAGGTGTCTCCTCAGGGCGAATTCATCGATCTAGACATTCACAGTGACCGGCTCAATGCAGCCAACGACATGTTGTGGAACTCTGGTTTCCAGGTCATGGCTCGCATCGACCGGGAACGTCGCGTCTGGTACGGTGAGATGAAAATCCCCATCCGCAGTATCGATGCGCGCCCGCCACGGGAGGGCAACCAGATGCGGGTCAATTTTTACAGGCTTCAGGGACCACCACCGAACCGGCGTCAGATCGCTTGGCGGCCGACCGGTTCGCGGAGCCATCACGTACCGGAAGCGTTTGGCCGCCTTATACTAAAGCGCTAAGGGATGCCATTGCCCCTTCGTCCGCTCAGGATCTCGCACGTTGGCCTGAGGGGAATCGTGGGTCAAGGGTTGACGGCCGCTCATGTGATCGATTTCGCGTGTGCCTTTGGCACCTTTTTGGAAGAGCCCGGACGAGTGGTCGTTGGGCGAGACCCAAGGGCCAGTAGCCAGATGCTCTACGAAGGCGTCGTGGCCGGCTTGCTCGCTTGTGGACACGACGTCATTAACTTGGGTGTGGTCTCCACCCCAGTCATCCAGCACGCGATCCGCTGGCTAGAAGCGCGCGGCGGTGTCTCGATCGGCGCCAGTCACAACACAGCCGAATGGAACGCACTGAAGTTTTTTGGCTCCAAAGGCATCTACTTGAACACAGCCCAGGCTAGCGAACTGCTGGATATTTACCATTTGCGGAAGTTCCGACTCGCAGCCTGGGATCAGCTGGGCCGGCTGAGCGAGGAGCCAGGCGCGCTGGATTACTACATCAGCCAGCTGGCGGCTGTGTACGACTTCGAGCGGTTGCGGGATTTCCGGGTAGTGATCGACTGCTGCAACGGCACATCCTCCATCCTGCTACGAGAGCTCCAGCGCCGGTACGGGTTTGATTGGATCCTGATCAACGAGAAACTGGAGGGCCGGCGCTTTGCGCACGATCCAGCGACAACTGCGGAAATGGTGGCCTTGCAGCTGGCCCCTCTGGTGAAACCACTCAGAGCGCACGCGGGCTTCCTGTTCGATGTCGATTCCGATCGGGTAGCGCTGGCGACCGAGCAAGGAGAGGCTCTGTCCGAAGAATTGGTTTTGCCTTTACTGACCGATTTTCTTTTGGAGCGGAACCCTGGCCGCCTGGTCATCACTAACCTGTCCACGACTGCCCTGGTGCAAGAGATCGCCCAAAAGTACGGTGCCCAAGTCCTGAGAGTCCCTGTGGGGCGCCAAGCGGCGATCGATGCACTGACCAGCTATCCACCAGAGCAGGTAGCTGTGGCGGGTGAAGGGACGGGGGCAGTGATGATGCCCCAGTTCCGGTTTATCTACGATGGCATAGCTTCGATGCTCGGCATCCTGACTATGATGCAAGAGCGGGGACGGTTGCTGGGCGAGATCGTCGCCAGCTACCCGAAGTACTACATGATCAAGGGGCAGTTCCCGCTCGTGCCGGCGGCGGTACCACGCCTACTGATGGAGCTGCAGGAGCGCTATGCCGACGGTCAGCAGAACACACAGGATGGGCTGCGCGTGGACTGGCCAGGCCGTTGGTTCCACGTGCGCGTCAGTCAGACCGAGCCAGTCCTACGTGTGATCTGCGAGCAGAGGGACGAGCCTCCCGCGGAATTATTCCGCCAGTTGTCGGAACAGGTGCGGCGATTGATGAGTTGAGATGCGGGTCCACAAACTCAAGATTGGCGTTTCAGGCATTCGAGGCGAAGTGGGCGAATTCCTGACGCCAGCTCTGGCCTGTGCTTTCGCTCAAGCGTTTGCCACCTATACCGGGCCCGGGCGAGTTGTCGTGGGCAGAGACACCCGGCCGAGTGGCCCCATGTTGGAACATGCGGTCGCTTGTGGGCTGCTGGCCGGCGGCTGCGACGTGGTTCTCGTGGGAGTTTACCCTACACCCACGATCCAGATCTACGTGGCTTCGACCGATGCCTGCGGAGGCCTGGCCATCACCGCTTCGCACAACCCCGCCGAATACAACGCACTCAAGCTCTTCAACCGCCAGGGACTGTTCTTCAACACTTACGAGCGGAGCGAGCTGCTCGACCTCTATCATCAGAGCGCTTTCCGCCACGTGAGCAATGCCGAGATTGGTCACGTCGAAACCGATACGGACCGCCCCTTCCACCTTCACCTCGGACGAATCCTGCCACACATCGATTCCAATCGCATTCGCAACCGGCGTTATCGCGTTGCGGTCGACGCCGTCAACGGAGCTGCTAGCTTGTGGAGTCCACGGTTCTTGGAAGCACTGGGGTGCGAAGTCGCTGCCATTCATGTCGATCCTGATCGACCCTTCCCCAGATTGCCGGAGCCCAAGCCGGAAGCACTGGATGAGCTCCGCCGTACGGTGATCGAGCAGAAGTGTGCCGTCGGCTTCGCTCAAGATCCCGATGCCGACCGCTTGGCCGTGGTCGACGAGACTGGGCAGGTTCTGGATGGGGATGATGTGCTGGCCCTGGTAGTGGACACGGTCCTTCAGCGACAGCGAGGCAACGTCGTGGTGAATCTTTCCACTTCGTCTGCGATAGACGACGTAGCCCGCCGCTACGGCTGCCGGGTGTTGCGGGCGCCCGTGGGGGAGGCGAATGTGGTCCAGTTGATGCAAGCCACGCAAGCGGTTATAGGCGGTGAGGGGTCCAACGGCGGCGTGATTTACCCAAGCGTGCACCTGTGCCGCGACAGCTTCACGGGGATGGCATTAATCCTTGACCGTATGGCGGCCTCGGACCTTCCCCTCTCCGAGCTGGCCCGGCAGTTGCCTCGCTATTTTCGACGGGCTGGAGCTGTGGAATTCGAACATGAGCGACTGGGTGAGCTGCTCCAGCGCCTCCCGGAGCGATTCCGCGCTACAGCAATCGACCGGTCGGATGGGATCAAGTTGATCCTATCGGACGGCTGGATCCACGTCCGGCCGTCGAACACTGAGCCTGTTCTGCGGTTCGCTCTGGAAGCCCGCGAACCCCAGCGCAGTGAAGAGCTCTATGGGGAAGTGTTAGAGTTGTTGAGCTCCTCCGGGGGGTAGTAGTAATCCCACGTACCCGGCTCTTGCATTTTCAGTTCTTTGCGGATTTCCAGGCGGAGCTTGTCCGGGTTTTCTTGCAATTCGCGCAGTCGCTTGATCTTCTCATCGCGGGCCCGTTCCAGGGCCTCCACCCGCTGCTGCGCCGCCTTCAGTTCCTGGCGGAGCGCAAGAACCCTGGGAATGCCGCGTGGCCCGGCCAAGACCAGGGCACAAGCGGTGATCAGACCGCCGAAGTAGAGTGCCAGCAACAGCTTCCGTAGCGGCATCGATTCCCCCGCCTCTGTCCTTACCACAAGTTTCTGTTATATAGTCGGTTTTGGCAACCGGACGCCACAGGGCGCCCGATGGCGCCCCCAAATCTTGCGCTCTGTGGAATTTTCGCATGACCGACAAAATCGTTGTCCTTACCACTTGCGGGTCACAGGAAGAAGCCCAGCGCATCGCTCGCGCGCTCGTGGAACAACGCCTCGCTGCTTGTGTCAACTTCACGGCACCCGTCCAGAGCGTCTACTGGTGGCAGGGAGGCATCGAGCAGGAGCAAGAGGTGATTCTGATCGTGAAGTCCCGCCGCGAGCTGTTTCCAAAGCTGGCGGAAACCCTGCGTGCGCTGCACAGTTACGAGGTGCCAGAATTGATCGCCCTGCCGATCGTGGATGGGCTGGCCGCGTACTTGGACTGGATGGATCGCGAACTAGCCTCGGGCACAACCTAGAGCGCCGGGAAACGTTCACCCGTCTCACCCGCGAAGGGGTTGAAGCGTTTTTCATGCCCGATGGTGGTAGTGGGACCGTGCCCTGGGACGACCTCAGTATCAGCCGGCAAGCAGAACAGCTTCGAACGGATAGAGTGCAGCAACTGTTCGGTATCACCACCGGGCAAGTCGGTCCGCCCCACGCTTTCCCGGAACAGAGTGTCGCCTGAAAACAGCAAGTTGTGTTCCGGAAGCCACAAACTCACGCTTCCAGGCGTATGCCCCGGCGTATGCAAAACCACCAATCTAAGGCTACCGATCTGCAGCTCGTCACCATCCCGGTAGTCCACGTCCACTTCAGGTGGGTCCGGTGGAGAGATGCCGAGCCACCGCGCTTGCTCAGATAAGTGGGCCAGCAGCCAGCGATCTGACGGATGCAGATAGACGGGTGCCCCTGTGTGCCGTTTCAACTGTGCCGCATCCCCTACGTGATCCAGATGAGCGTGAGTGAGCAGGATCCCTCGCACCGCCAAACGATGACTCTTCAGCACGGCCACGATGTCTTCCCACTGGTCGCCGGGATCGATCACTACAGCCTCTCCCGATTCCGCATCGCCCAACACCGTGCAGTTCGACGCAAGCCAACCAACAGGAAACGTCTCACGGATCATTACCCGCAATTGTAGAATGCTCTCATGGAGGGGATCGGCGAAGTTCTTGTACGCTGGTTGCACTTGGGCGCGGTGACCACCGTCGCCGGCGGGCTCTTATGGACACTACTGATCGAGGCGACATGGTCTCGGCTGGCCCGCTGGTGGCTGGCCGGCGCCACGATGGTTGCCATCGGAAGTGGTCTGTACTTACTGTTTGCCTCTCACCATGCGCCCAAAGGGTACCACCTCTGGATCGGCGTGAAAATTCTCTTCGCCGCCCATACGCTCGCTGTCTCAGCCAAGCTCGCCGTGTCTCCAGCAGCGCTCGTTCATGCCAAACGACTGCTGATAGGTGCCGTCGCTTCCGCGTGGATCGCTTTACTAATCGCGGCCTACGTGCATCAAATGAAGTGAATGCAAGCTGGGGCAGGTTATTGGGGTCTTCGCGAGAGGGGCGCGTGGATCGACCTTTCGGATTGCGCTATCATCCGCGTCGAAGGGCAGGATCGGATCGATTTCCTTCACCGGCTGACCACCATCAACGTTCTCGCGCTTCGGCCTGGTCAAGGAGCCTACGGCTTCCTGCTGAGCCCGCAGGGACGTATATTAGTAGACTTTGTCTTACTCAACTTGCCCGAACAATGCTGGTTGGACACCCAACGCCACTTTTGCTCCCGGCTGCTAGACCTGATCGAGCAGTACCTCTTCATGGAGGACGTAAGGGTAGCCGAGGCTGGAGACTCCTTGGTTGCGGCCGCGGTGGAAGGGCCGGAGTCTGGGCAACTGTTGCAAGCCTTGGGCCTGCCCGCGCCTGATGAACCGTGGGCAATCCAGACTAGCGGTCCCTTCGTCATCATGCGGGCTTCCTGGACTGGTCAGCTTGGATGGCGGATCTATGGGACAGCCGGTGCTGTGCAACAACTTCGGGCGTCAGCTCAGGCAACGGGTATCCCGGTAGCGAGCGCTGCTGAAGCGGAACGAGTGAGGCTGGAAAATGCAAAACCTCACTATGGGGTCGATTTCGACGACCGCCGGCTGCCACACGAGACGCAACTGCTCTGTGGGATCAGCTTCGGTAAGGGATGCTACCCCGGGCAGGAAATCGTCGAGCGGGTGCAAGCCCGCGGACAAGTCCAGTGGCTGCTCGTCCCTGTGGAACTCGACGCAGTCGAGCCACCACCTGCAGGTAGCCCCGTGGAGTCTGACGGAGCTCAGGTAGGAGAGATCACCTCTGCAACCTACTCACCCGCGCTCAGCCGGGTCGTAGGGCTCGCTTACATCCGCTCTAGCCACGCTGTGCCGGGAAGGGAATTTCGCGTCGGGCGCATGTCATGCCGCGTGCGCGCATCAGCGCCGTATCAGGGCCCGTAATCGGTCTACCACCTCATACGGCACCCTTGCGCCTGCGCTAGTCGCCCCTAAGGTCACATGAGGGGTGTAGACGCCGTGGAAGTCCGATCCGCCCGTCACGACCAATCCGAATCGTGCAGCCATGGCGGTGTACCTGCGCGCGTTGGCGGGCGAATGATCAGGATGCCAAGCCTCCAGCCCGAGCAAGCCCTGAGCTACTAGTTGCGAGATACTGATCTCCTCCTCTTCCTGGTCCCACGACAGACGCCCAGGATGCGCCAACACCGGCACTCCACCAGCGCTCCTCACCGCTTGGATTGCCTGAACCGTTGTCGGCTTTTCCCGGGGAACGTAGGCCAGCCCGCCACGATCCAGATACCGGCGGAACGCTTCCTCTCGATCGCGTACGTAGCCCTTGCGGACCATCAGTTCTGCGAAGTGAGGGCGACCAGTTTGCTCGCCGCCCAGCATTTCCACCTCGGCAAGCGAGATCTCCATGCCCAGCTGCTGGAGTTTCTGCGCCAAGCGTTCATTGCGGCGCCGCCGAGCCTGCCGCCAATACTCCAGCCAATCCAGAAACACTGGCGGTGGGAGCCCATCGCCAAAGTAAGCGAGCAAGTGGATACTCCAAGCGCGGCCGCCTGCCTGCGCGCGCTCATATACAGTGGTGAGCTCGACTCCGCAAAGCAACTCCACCTTGCCGGCTTCGGCTACCTGGCGGGCTTCTTCATAGCCGCTCAAAGTATCGTGGTCCGTGATGGCGATCGCCCGCAAGCCCACCCTCGTCGCTGCTTCGACGAGCGCGGCGGGAGTCAGGCTACCGTCGGAAGCTGTGGTGTGGGTATGGAGGTCAATCAAAGGTGATCAGTTGCAACTCCTTGAGCTTCCGCCAGATTTTCTCTGCAGATTCCTCAGGCGTCTCTCTATCAGTGTAGACGATCACTTCCGGATTCAGCGGTGGCTCATACGGATCGGAAATCCCAGTGAAGTTGGAGATTTCCCCTGCGAGGGCCTTTTTATACAGCCCCTTGACGTCGCGTTGGATCAGCACCTCCAGCGGGCAGCACGTGTAGACCTCCACGAAGTGCTGGATCTTGGCCCTGACCTCCTCTCGGACTTCCCGGTAAGGAGAGATCGCTGCCGCAATGGCTATGACCCCGTTCCGAGACAGCAATTCACACACAAAGCCGATGCGGCGGATGTTTTCGTCCCGGTCTTGCTTGCTATAACCCAACCCTTTGGACAGATGCTGGCGAACGACGTCACCGTCGAGCACTTCCACTTTAGCCCCGTGGCGCCGCAGTCGGTCAGCAATCATCTTTGACAACGTGGTCTTGCCTGAGCCAGAAAGCCCCGTAAACCACAGCGTAAAACCCTTGTAAAAGCCATTCCGATGACCGTACGAGTCCCTCATGTCCTCAAGCCACTCCTCCTTCAGCCTGCCGAACCCGGCTCGGCTGCGCACACTAGACCGAAAGACTGGAGCCGAGTCACGGTGCCATTGGGCAGCACGTGGATCCCACACTCTTTAGGTACGCCCGACTCCCACCACCAGCGCCCGGCTCGCTTGGGCTCGCCAGGCAAGGTCGGGCGTGTGCAAGGCTCGCAGCCAATACTCGTGTAGCCCTTGGCATAGAGCGGGTGCCGGGGCACGTCGTGTCGCTGGACATATTCCTCCACTTGCTGGTCAGTCCAGTCAGCCAAGGGGCTGAGCTTGAACCGGCCCGCCACCAGCTCTACCTTGCTGATCGTAGCACGGGTCTCACTCTGCAACCGGCGCAGCCCTACCGCCCAGGCTTGGACCGTGCCTAGCTTGCGCTCTAGAGGCCGAACCTTCCGAACCTGGCAGCAGAGCAAGCGCAGCTCGGGGCTGCGATAGAAGCAGTTGGGTCCATGGGTGTGAATCAAATCAGCGAGCTCAACGGGGTCAGGGGCAGCCACTTCCACGTGCACTCCGTAGCGTGCCCGTACCGTCTCGATCATCGTGTAGGTTTCCTCTGGCAGCCGCCCGGTGTCGACCGTGATCACCCGGAAGTGGTCGACGAGCCGGGAGGCCATGTCGATCAGCACCATGCCCTCCAGCTGGAAGCTAGTGACGATAGCGAATGCGTGCTGGTAGGTTGTCAAGGCCCAGCGCAGTAGGTCCTCTGCGGGGAGGGTTTCGAGCTCTCGATAGTCCATATTCCCTATCTACAATAGGGACATGGCAAATGTCAAGTGCAACCTGGAGCTCAGCGCTACCCCTGGCCCCATCCCTGGGTCCCCCCGGAACCCAAATTCAGACGAATGGATGCTATTTTCGCCTCCCACTCTAAGGACCCACTGCACTATGCTCCGCAGGAAAATTGGACTTAGGAGGCGACCCCGATGCCTGTAACCCTTAAAGACATCGCCCGAGAGCTCGGGGTATCGGTCGTCACCGTCTCCAAGGTCCTCCGAAACCACACCGACATCGGGCCGGAAACGCGACGTAGGGTGCTTCAAAAAGTAAAGGAGCTGAACTACCGGCCCAACCTGGCCGCCCGGGCTTTGGTGACCGGTCGCACCATGACGATCGGGTTGGTCATACCCGACTTGCTACAACCCCTCTTCGCCCAGCTCGCAAAGGTGATCTCCCGCGTTCTAGCACGGCAGGGTTACGGCTTGCTCATTTCATGCTCGGACGATGACCCAGAAATTGAAAGGCGGGAGCTCGAGCGCCTGCTGGGGCATCGCGTGGATTGCCTGATCGTAGCCCCAGCACACTTGACCCCTGAGATGGTCCAAAAGATCCAGCAAGAGAACAGGCCTGTGGTTTTCGTGGAACGTTTTATTCCAGGCGTTGAGGCGGACTTTGTGGGGGTGGATGACATTCGGGTGGGCGAGCTGGCCACCGAACATCTAATCTCGCAAGGCTATCGACGGATTGCACACGTCCGGGGGCCGGCGACCAGCTCCGCGATTGGGCGCTTACAGGGGTACCAACAATGCATGCTGGCGCATAACCTTCGTGTGCCGGAACAGTACATTGCCGGGGACCCTGTGGGGGAACGCAACGCCTTCGATCGAGGCTACAAAGCGATGAAGCAGCTGCTGGAGCTGACCCCTCCGCCTGATGCGGTGTTCTGCTTCGACGACACCGCAGCTATAGGGGCGATGAAAGCCATCTTCGAAGCAGGCTTGCGTATCCCCGAAGACGTAGGTCTGGTGGGTTGCGGCAATATGCCGGAGGCTGAGCTGCTGCGAGTGCCCCTTTCCAGCATTGACCTCGCCAGTACTCGAATGGGCGAAGCAGCTGCACGGTTAGCGCTTCGCCGCCTGGTTTCGAAGCGGCGCAACAGGCCGAAAAAGGTATTGGTCAAGCCCAGCTTAGTGGCTCGGGTTTCTAGTTTGCGTGGGTCCGCAGTCTGAGAGGGGAGCCCGGCGCGAACCGGGTTCCCGGCTCCTACCAACTGTGGATGCACCCCCTTGCCGAGCAGCCCGGTTGGTAGCAAATAATGGGGCTACCGCGGTTGTGGCTCCAAGAGCCATAGCAGGCTATAGAATTACACTCGTCGATGCTGAGGACTCTTGTCACTTTGTCAATCGCTCTAACGCTCACCTCCCTAGTCGCAGCCGACTCGGAAATCCTTTCAGTGGACGTGTACGTAGCCGGGCATGGCGCCTACCACACGTATCGCATTCCAGCTATTGTGCGGACGCTTCACGGAACGTTGCTTGCGTTTTGTGAAGGTCGCAAGCAGGGCCCGCAAGACTGGGGCGATATCGATTTACTCGTTAAGCGCAGCAGCGACGGTGGGCTCAGCTGGTCGGACCCGATCGTCGTAGCGGATTTCGGCGCGGACACTGTAGGGAATCCAGCACCGGTGCTGGATCGCACAACCGGGGTTGTATGGCTGTTGATGACGAGCAATCCGGGTACCGTGCGCGAACCCGACATCCAACCTGGCTTATCGGGCCCCACGCGACGCGTTTGGGTCACCTTCAGCAAAGACGATGGCCGCAGCTGGGCCCCGCCGCGAGAGATCACCGCGGAGGTAAAGCTTGCCGATTGGAGCTGGTATGCTACCGGGCCCGTCAATGGCATCCAGCTCAGGAACGGGCGTTTGGTAATTCCCTGCGACCATGTTCGTGGACCCAGCCGCCCTCATCCCCAACGCTACTCCCACGTCGTTTACAGCGACGACCACGGCACCAGCTGGCGTTTGGGAGGGAGCGTCGGTCCCGACTGTAATGAGTCCACGGTGGTGGAGCTCAGCGATGGGACGCTCATGCTCAACATGCGGAGTTACGCGGGCCGGAACCGTCGTGCGGTCGCGGTCAGCCGCGACGGTGGCCTGAGCTGGTCGGAGCCTTGGTTCGACGAAACGCTAATCGAGCCAGTGTGTCAAGCCAGCTTACTGCGAGTCGACCGCGATTCACGGGTGTGGCTGCTCTTCTCCAACCCGGCCTCGACCGAGCGCGTGTGCATGACGGTTCGCGCCAGCCTGGATGAGGGCCGGAGTTGGGTCCACT
>JAUQPO010000098.1 GCA_030550335.1 Acidobacteriota bacterium | reverse complement strand
ACGGGCATGATCGGCGTATTCGTCGCCTTGGATTTCTTCCTCTTCTACGTCTTCTGGGAACTGGTACTGGTGCCGATGTACTTCATCATCGGCGTCTGGGGCGGGCCGCGAAAACTTTACGCAGCCATCAAATTCTTCCTGTACACTCTAGCCGGCAGTGTGTTGATGCTGCTGGGCATCCTCACGTTGTACTTCCAGCACTACCACCAGTTCGGCTACTATACGTTCGACATCCAGGAGCTGCTCAAGCTCCAGTTGCCACTCTCGCTGGAACGCTGGGTATTCTGGGCATTCTTCATCGGTTTCGCGATCAAAGTGCCCATGTTTCCCTTCCACACCTGGCTGCCAGATGCCCACACCGAAGCCCCTACAGCGGGCTCGGTCATCCTGGCCGCGATCCTGCTGAAAATGGGAACCTACGGGTTCATCCGGTTCTCCCTGCCTTTGCTCCCGAAAGCCTCCATCGATCCCACCATCGTTCAAACGATGGCGCTGTTGTCCATCGTAGCCATCATCTACGGAGCTTTGGTCAGCCTCATGCAGGAGGACTGGAAGAAGCTGGTGGCTTACTCCTCTGTGAGCCACCTCGGCTTCTGCACGCTGGGCATCTTCAGCCTGAACGCGAACGGCCTCGCAGGTAGTGTCATCCAGCAAATCAACCACGGCTTGTCGACGGGCATGCTGTTTCTGATCGTAGGGGTGGCTTACGAACGCCGCCATACCCGCTTGATCCGCGATTACGGAGGGCTTGCCCATGTCATGCCTAACTTCGCTTTCGTGTTCGCTTTTGCGATGCTCAGCTCGGCAGGCCTGCCATTGTTGAACGGCTTCGTGGGCGAATTCACCATCCTCAAAGGTGCTTTCGAAGCGAATCCTACCTGGGCCGGCTTCGCCGTGACCGGTGTGATCCTGGGCGCGGCCTATCTGCTCTGGCTGTACCAGCGAACCATGCTTGGCCAGATCCGTGACCCCAAGAACTTGCACTTGCCAGACCTGAACCTCCGGGAATGGCTCGTGTTCCTGCCCTTCATGGCCTGGGCCCTTTGGATCGGCGTGTATCCTAAGCCGTTCTTCGAAGTGCTGGAGACACCAGTCCTACAGGTCCTGGAGCGGGTTCACGGCAGCCAGCTACCATCTGGCCAGTTAGCGATTGCCTTGACGGAGGCCTTCCAGCGATGAGCCAGTTCTACACCAGCACTGATCATTTCGTTCTGGTCCCGGCCATCATGCTGGCCCTGTTCGGCTGCGCAATTCTGCTTTTCGATTTCTTCCTTTTCCCTGAGCCCCGCCAACGCAAGTGGCTGCTGGCATTCCTGGTTTTGGGGTTGGTGTTCACAGGCGTCGGGCTGTGGCGCCAGCATCGATTCCTGGCCGAATCGGGCTTGCCCCAGATCACTGCTTTCCAAGGCACGCTTACGGTCGATGGCTTCGCCCTCTTCTTCAACTGGGTCTTCCTCGCCGTTTCCCTCGTTATCGGTTTGATGTCTTACCGTTACCTGGAGATCGAAGGGGAGCACCACGGCGAGTATTACGGCTTGATCTTGCTGGCCCAGTGTGGGATGTACTTCCTGGCCACGGGGACGGATCTGATCACCCTGTTCATCGGCCTAGAGCTGATGGCCTTGTGTTTTTACATCATGGTCGGCTTCCTGCGAACCCAGAAGCGTTCCAATGAAGCGGCCATGAAGTACCTTCTGCTGGGGGCTTTTTCGAGTGGCCTGCTGGTATACGGCTTCTCGATTCTGTATGGCATCTCGGGCTCCACGAAGCTGAGCGAGATCTCCCTGGCCGTCGCCAACCGCGACACTTGGGACCCGCTAGTGGTCCTTGCTTTGATCACCACGTCGGTCGGCCTGCTGTTCAAGGTTTCCGCAGCGCCCTTTCATATGTGGGCTCCCGACGCTTACGAAGGCGCTCCCACCACGGTCACTGCCTTTTTGGCTTCCGGGTCCAAGGCCGCCTCGTTCGCGTTCCTGGTGCGGATGTTTGCCGGACCATTCGAGTCCACCCGGGCGGTCTGGGAACCGCTGCTGATCGCTGTAGCCATATTGACGCTCACGATCGGAAACCTCGCCGCCATCACACAGGAGAATGTGAAGCGCCTGCTCGCCTACAGCTCGATTTCGCACGCCGGCTACATCCTGCTGGGCCTGATCGCCGGCAACGAAACGGGCCTGAAGGGCGTGGCTGTGTACATTCTGGTTTACGTCTTCATGACGATGGGAGCGTTCGTGGTGGTCACCGCGCTGCGGCGTGCCCATCTCATTGGGGAGAACATTGACGACCTCGCCGGGTTAATCCATCGCAGTCCCGGCTACGCCATCGTGATGTTGGTCTGCTTGCTGTCTCTTGCCGGGATTCCTCCGACAGCCGGGTTCTTGGGCAAATACTACATTTTCCTTTCGCTCGTGCAGACAGGTCATTACCTGCTGGCCGTGATCGCGGTTCTGTACGTCGCCGTCGCGGTGTATTACTATTTCCGGATCGTCCGAGCCATGTTCGTGGCTGAAGCGGGGCCGTCTGTGGCACTGGCTTCCAGTTTCGGTGTCCGGGTCGCCGCCGCTTTGACAGCCACCCTCACGCTGGGCATCGGGATCTATCCGGAGCCGTTTTTGCAACTGGCGCAACTTCCGGTAATGCGATGAGCTGAGCAGCCATGCAAGCGATCATCGAGCACCCCTGGTTTCTCCCGCTAACGGTGGGGATTGTGATCATCGCGCTTTTCCCGCTGGTGGCCGCCTACATTGTGCTTGCCGAGCGCAAGCTCCTGGCGGATTTCCAAGTTCGCCTCGGCCCGATGCGCGTGGGGCCTCACGGCTTGCTGCAGCCGATTGCCGACGCGCTGAAGCTTCTCCTCAAAGAAGACGTCATCCCCGCCGCTGCCGATCGAGGGTTGTTCTGGTTCGCACCGGTCATCTCTACATGGACCGCTCTGACGGCTTTTGCATTGCTACCGTTTACCGAGCAGCTTCATGTGGTGGACGTCAACGTGGGCCTGTTGGTCATTGTGGCCATGTCAGCGGTGGGCGTGCTCGGCATCATCATCGGAGGTTGGGCGGCCAACAGCCACTATCCCTTGCTCGGGGCGCTGCGTAGTTCGGCGCAGCTAGTCAGCTACGAAGTGGCGCTCGGCCTGGCGCTGATCTGTGGGGTCATGTCAGCAGGCTCGCTGAGCATGGTGGAGATCGTGCAGGCTCAGCTGGAGCGCCGCGTTTGGCTCGCCTTCGACAACTACGGGCTAATGTTTATTGCCTTCATCATCTTCCTGATTTCGGCGATAGCCGAAACCAACCGCTTGCCGTTCGATCTACCGGAAGCTGAGTCAGAGTTGGTTGCGGGATTCATGACTGAATATAGCGGCTTGCGCTGGGGCCTCTATTTCCTGGCCGAGTACGCCAGTATCATCGTGATTGGCGGCGTTGGAGTGACGCTGTTCTGGGGCGGCTGGCTGCGTCCCTTCCCTAACGTGAGCTGGCTGGAAGTGCCCCTCAATGTCGTGTTCCCATTAGCGTTTTTCCTCCTGGCAGCGCTCATCTCCTTTCGTCTGTCCCGGCGCTTACTGCGCTTCAGTCGGTGGCGCGCCCTGCTCATGGCCGCTACAGGAGCAGCACTGGCTGGGGTGGGCCTCTTGTTTCTTCTGCCAGTTGCGCACCCGACGTTGAGTGCGTTGTTCTGGTTCCTGTTCAAGGTCGGACTCTTCATTTACTTCGTCATCTGGATCCGGGGCACATTCCCTCGATTCCGTTATGACCAGCTCATGGATATCGGTTGGAAGTATTTGGTGCCGTTGGCCATGGCTGCGGTGTTGGCCAACGCGCTGGTGGGGATGCTGCGAGCGACCTAAAAATCTCGATTTGCCACCTCGGGATGTAAACCACAAGCCTTGCGGTGCGCCTAATCATTATGAAAGGTATCTGAGTCGTTAGCTCTGGAAACGTCAACGGAAGGCCAGAGCGAGCGATTCACTCGGGGGCAGCTATGGAGGCAGCGAGAGCTCCGCGACATGTTCTTTTTCGGGTGTTCTTGGTCTTGGGGGGCGTTCTGGCTTTGTTGCTGGCCATCCAGTCCGTGCGCATGTACCGTTACGTGACCTATCGGCTGGTGATGGCCGATGCCGAGCGTGTGGCTACACTGGAAGCCAGTTACTTGCAGTTTCGCTCCCGTCGGCTGGAGGCGCGCGATCCTCAAGCTTTCCAGGCTCTGTTGGAGGACTTTTTTGCCGAGGAACGTAAAATCTTCGCTTGGATCCGCTTGCTCGACAGCCGCGGAAATGTTCTAGCAGTAGCCGGCGAGCCGGTCGGCTCCCCGATCAAGCCCAGCGCCTTCCCTCGAGATAGCGACCGCATGCTCCGACCCCCGGAACTGCGACGCCTGCCCAACGGGGAGCAAGTCCTTGTGCTGGTGCGCCCGTTCCGCTTCCGCCTGACCTCCCAAGAAGCTTGGACAGCTCCGCCCCGCCCAAGCGAGCCGCCCTCGCCTGACTACCCCAAGCCTTGGTTTCGACGGGGCCCGCCGGAACCGAACTTTCTAGAGCTGGCCATCTACCCGCACGGCATGGGTACCCAGTTCCAGGAGCTTCGCGGGCAAGTCGCTTTGAGTCTTTTGGCGGCCCTGGCCCTGTTGGCGTCCATGCTGGTCTTGCGCGTGCGTTTCGAAGGCTACGTGCGCGAGCGCCAGCTCGAACAACAGCTGGCTCTGGCTCGCAAAGTTCAGCAGGACCTGCTGCCCTCCCAGCTCAGCCTTTGTGAAGAATTGGACCTGGCCGCTGCCTGCGTGCCTGCCTGGCAGGTGGGTGGGGACTTCTACGACGCGTTCCGTGACGAGAATGGGCGTGTGGGGCTGGTCATTGGAGACGTATCCGGCAAAGGGATCCCAGCAGCTTTGCTAATGGCATTGCTACATGGGGCCATCCGTGCCCGGCATTGGACCAGCTCCCCTGAAGATCTGGAGGCGGCCTCACAAAGCCTCAACGAGTTGCTTCGAGCCCGCACGTCGGTCGAGCATTTCGCCACGCTGTTCTGGTGTTACTACGATCCGCTCTCCAACGTGCTTTGTTACGTGAATGCCGGTCACCTGCCACCCTTGCTGGTCCGGCGCCTGCAGACGGGTAAGTTCGATGTGCACCGCCTGGACGACGGGGGTCCGGTACTAGGGGTCATCGCGGGCGCCTCCTACCGGGCTGGGCGAATCGAAGTGCAGGCGGGTGACGTGTTGGTCCTGTTCTCCGACGGCCTGGTGGAAGCCACGAATGAGGAAGGCGAAGAATTCGGAGAGGGCCGGCTGGTGGAGCTGGTGATCCGATGCATCGATCGGTCAGCCGCTGAGATCCGGGAAGCTGTGCTAGCGGAGGCCCGCCGGTTCGTCGGGACCCAACCGCTCCGCGATGATCTCACGTTGCTGATAAGCCGCGTAGTCGAGCGTGCAGTTCAGCCGGAATCGCTGGCTACAGTGGGAGCGGCTGTGCCCGTGTAACTGACTCGGATCTCGCGTACGTCTTCCGCTGCTCGACTGAGCTCGATCACCCAGTAAGGCTCTCGCAGCAGCCCACGCAGGCGTTCGCCCCATTCGACCAAAATCACCGCGTCACTACGGACGACCTCGTCCAGCCCGATCGTTTCCAGTTCTGCCGGCGTGTCGATCCGATAGAGATCCACGTGATAGACCGCAGGCGGCTCGCCGTACTCGTGCACCAGCGTGAACGTCGGGCTGGCGACCTCCTCCGGGTTCGCAACGCCCAATCCCTTCACAATCCCCTTGGCTAACGTCGTCTTGCCGGCGCCCAACTCCCCGATCAACAAAACCACATCGCCCGGGCGCAGTTCCCGGGCCAGACGCTCCCCAATCGCGATCGTCTCCTGCTCGCTTTGGCTATGAAACACCCACGACTTCTCGGATGGCATCCGGCAAGTACCGTAACAGATCCGTCGCTGTGACCACAGATTCGGTCAATTCCTTACTGGCTAGTTCGCCACAACGGCCGTGCAGGTAGACCGCCGCCAACGTGCAAGCCAAGAAAGCGTCCGGGCGTTGGGCTAGCAGCCCTGCAAGCATGCCCGTCAGAATATCCCCGGTTCCTCCAGTGGCGAGCGCTGCGCACCCTGTAGGGTTCACCCACGCGTTGCCATCCGGCTGGGCGATCACAGTGCGTTGACCCTTGAGTACGACAATCGCGTTACGCGCTTCCGCCAGTCGCCGCGCGCTCCCTAGACGGTCGCTTTGCACAGCAACGCTGGTGGTGCCTAGCAATCGAGCCATTTCCCCAGGATGGGGCGTCAGAATTCGCAATGCTGTCGCCCGAAACTCGTAACCCGCCAGGGCATTCAACCCGTCGGCATCGATCACCATTGGAAGCGGGCACTCGGTTACGAATCGCCGCACCAGCTCCACCGTTGAAGCCTCGGTCCCTAAGCCCGGACCCAAGGCTACAACGGTCTTCCCCGGGAGGACCCGATCGAGCAAAGTCTCCCAGGCCGCAGCCGCAATTCTCCCTTCAGCAGTTTCCTCTAAGGGTTCCATCATCAGCTCTGGCGCGTGACTGCTGATCATTGGGAGTGCCGAGACCGCGCTCGCCACCGTTACCAACCCTGCCCCAATTCGCAGCGCCGCCATCCCCGCCATAGCGGCCGCACCAGGTTTGCTTCGGGAACCGGCAACGATCAGCACATGCCCGAAAGTGCCCTTGTGGGCTCCGGGAGGCCTAGGCAGAAACAAGTTCCGAAAATCCGCCGGCGTCGTCAAATGCAACCGGATGTGCTCGTTTTGCTCGTAGAGCTCCGGCGGCGATCCGATCGGGCAGACGTGCAACTCGCCCACGTAATCGCACGCTGGCGGCAGAACATGTCCAACCTTCGGAGCAGTGAAAGTCACCGTCACATCAGCGCGCACCGCCTTGCCCGGTACCTCACCCGAATCGCTCGAAAGCCCCGACGGGATGTCCACCGCTACGACGCGCGCCTCGGGGAACCCTCGCAGGATTTCCTCAATGAACTGAAGTAGTGGTCCTCGGGGTGGCCCAGTCAATCCTGTGCCGAGCAGCGCGTCGATCACCAGCGTCGCCGAACGCATCTCCGGCGTGATCTCGCTGTAGACCGGACAACCGACGGCCTTTAGCATCTGGTAGTTGGCTGCAGCGTCTCCTTTGAGCTCCGCCGGATCGCCGGCGAGCACCACGTACAGAGCCTTCGGCCGAAATCGCGTCCAGAGTTGCCTGGCCACCACGAACCCATCGCCCCCGTTGTTACCTCTTCCGCAAAGGACGACGATGCGATGCTCAGACAGTGGGCTGAACTTCCGCTCCAAGACTTCCACCACTCGGTGACCCGCATTCTCCATAAGGATCAGCCCGGGAATGCCGAGGTCCATGGTCTGGCGGTCGACTTCACGCATCTGCTCTGCTGTCAGGACCTTCACGTTCTCGCCTCCCTGGAAATTACCCGGCTACGAGCCCACCAGCCCGAGACCATGACGAAATCATTGTGTACAAGGCTGGCCTTGCGTACGCTCAGTAAGGTTCAGGGACTCGCTGTTCGTCTGATGCCCCCATCCTAGATTCCAGCCATACCTCATTGCCCGATTACGCTGGCAACCAGCTCTCGCGCGTCGCGACGGCCGCATCGGGCTTCCTGCGCAGCAATACCAGCGTCAAATCGTCGCTAAAATCCTGCCCCGCGCTCCAATCCCGCGCCGCCTGAAGAATCGCTTCCGCAATGTCCGCTAGGGGCCGCTTGCGGAACCGCACGACCACGTCCACCAACCGCTGCTCCCCAAACATATCCCCATATTCGTTTTCGAGCTCGGTGACGCCGTCGCTGTAGCAAACCAACACATCCCCGGGGCCCAGCCACACCTTGGCCTGCTCATACACGCCCCCCTCGAACGCACCCACTACTGTCCCATTCGCTTCTAGGCGTTCAAGCGCCCCCTCGCGCACCAGCACAGGTGCCGGATGGCCCGCATTTGTGTAAGTGAGCTCACCGCTGGCGTCGTCGTAAACCGCCAGGAACACCGTAGCGTACTTCTCCGCTGCCGTGTCCCGGTGCAACTGCTCATTGAGTTCAGAAACTAAGCGCTCCGGAGATACCTGTGACCACTGCTCGAGCGTCCCGAGGCGCGCACGAAGCGCAGCCTGTAGCGTCGCCATCAACAACGCCGCCGAGATCCCTTTACCGACGACATCGCCCACAACCACCAGCAGGCGGTCCGAACCCAACAACTGAAAATCGTAATAATCCCCCGACACCACTCGCGCCGGCTGGCAGAGAGCGTGAAGCTCGAGCGAAGGCAAGTGGGGCAAGTTGCGCGGATAAAGGCGCTGCTGAACTTCCGAAGCGATCTCCAGGTCGGCCTGCATACGTTGCTTTTCTTGGGCCACGGCCAGCAATCTTGCCAGTTGCTCGGTCATGTGGTTGAAGGAACGGGCAATCTCAGCCAATTGGTCATAGCCGCGCACTTCGATGCGGTAACTCAAATCGCCACCGCGGACGCGCTGCGTGGCCTCGTAGATGGCGTGGGCCGCCCGGGTAATCGTGCGGCTCAACGAGACGCCGACAACAAGCGCTATGATTTCCACGCCCAAAAAGGCGGCAGCGACAATGTATAGCAATCGGAGCACTAGGTAGCCTTCCGCGCGTTGCCGGAACAAAGCCGCCAACACCGCTGAGATCCGGGTGTGCACGGTCAGTAGAGGCGAGTCGAACTCGCCCGGCGTCTCCCAACGGGCGACCGAGGTGGGCATGGCCCAAGAAAACTCCCAATCGAATCGACTGTGCGCGGGCGGCGTGCGCATTAGCGTCTTAGGCCCGAAACTTGCCGCCGGCATGTCTGCCTTCGTCGTCTCGGAGAACTCCATAAGGGATATGGGACCTAGCCCATGAGCCACTGCGTCCCAAAGTTGGCTGGACAAGCGGACGACGAGCGTCGCGCTACGGTCGGACTGGACTGCCCTTCCCCACAACCAGGTCGCGCCTTCACGCCGAACCAGTCCACGCGTCGCTCCCCAACCAGCCGGCGGTGGCTCCAGCTCAGGCTCGCTGGACCACTCCACTCGCGTCCCCTCCATTACAATCGCCTCCACTCCAGGGAGGGAGTCCTCCAAAATAGGGCGCAGCCGGAGCCAGGCTTTGTGCCGTTCCTCGGGCCCAGCCTCCAATAACGCCTGGGCCCCCCTCTGTAACAAGCTGGCGCGTTCTTCTAAGCGCAACTGCACGAGGTAAATGGCGATTTGGCCGAGCAGGACCCAGCCGGCCAACGCGGCCAGCAGCATGATCAACCCCACCGGCACTACGGCGATGAGCAGGTAGGCGATGATGAGTCTATTCCGCAACCGCCACAACAACCGCCGCAAGCCCCGGCGCATCCAGCGCAAGGCTACCCACCCACTTACACCGACCAGCCCAAGCCATAGCAAGGCTCGGACAGCGGGATCCACGCCCCAGTGGCCACCGACCCACCAGCTCACCGCCAGGACCGCGAGCAGGGCCTCAGCAAATCCCACCCCAACCCTACGCGGATCCCGGCTGGCTGTCTGGCTGCGCTCGTCCACTGCCTGCACGCTACACGCGGGACTTGGCGATTGCGGGCGTTTCCTCCTCTTCCGGCGGGCCCCCCGGTGCCCCAATGGCCTCGATGTAATACTTCGTCAGGCCGTCGCGGAGGATCTGAAAAGCGGTATCTGGGTCATCCGCCCACTCGAACAATTGCAGATCCTCGGGACTGATCACACCCAGGCGTACCATCGCATCGAAGTTCAGAACTTGATCCCAGAATTCCCGCCCGTAAATGACGATGATCACTTTCTTTTCGAGTTTCCGCGTCTGAGCCAGCGTAAGGATCTCGAACAGCTCATCCAGCGTGCCGAAGCCGCCAGGGAAAACCACCAGCGCCTTCGCCAGATAAGCGAACCAGAACTTTCGCATGAAGAAATACCGAAACTCGATGCAGTGCTCTGGCTTGACGTAAGGGTTGGGTTTTTGTTCCAGCGGAAGCCCGATATTCAGGCCAATCGTCTTACCGCCGGCCTCGGCCGCTCCGCGATTTGCTGCTTCCATGATGCCCGGCCCCCCTCCGGTGCACACGACGAAGCGGCGCCGCGAGTTGCGTAGGTTTTCTGACCACTCGGTCAAGCGCCGGGCCAGCTCACGGGCTTCATGATAGTAGCGGGCCAGAGGCCCGTTCTCGGTGATCCGGGCGGATCCGAAAAACACGATCGTGTCGTGAATCTTTTCCTTTTGGAACTGGGCGAGCGGGTAGAGGAATTCCGAGAGGATGCGCAAAGGTCGGCCCTCCCGGCTCTCCAGGAACTCCAAATTTTTGTAAGCTAATACGGGCGCACACTGCTTGTCTTGGGACATCGGGGCTTGACTCGACCAAGGGATTCACTCTTTTAAACGGCTCCGAAGCTCTTCCACTGTATGCTCGAGCTCCCGGAGCCTCTTGAGCAACTCCGGCAACTTCGGGAACGCAGTCACGGCACGTTTCCACTGTTTTGCGTCGAACGCAGGCGATCCAGCCACCACCGCACCAGCTTCGATATCGCCCCCCACACCGCTCTGGGCGTACACAACCACATCGTCGTGGATCGTCAGGTGACCCGAAACGCCAACCTGGCCTGCCAGCAGAACGTTCTTGCCCAGGATCGTACTCCCGGCCAGGCCCACCTGGGCACAAATAATGTTGTCCTCGCCGACTACGCAAGCATGGCCTACCTGGACGAGATTATCGATCTTCGCACCCCGTTTGATGCGCGTCTCGCCGATGGTGGCGCGATCCACAGCGGACAACGATTGGATTTCGACGTCGTCCTCAATCACTACTGTGCCCGCCTGGACGATCTTATAGTGGGTGCCATCGGGGCGACGGGCAAATCCGAAG
>JAUQPO010000097.1 GCA_030550335.1 Acidobacteriota bacterium | reverse complement strand
AGCTGCCAACGCACGGCCCGAGCCACAACCCAGTCTACCGGCTCTCTCAGGCTCTCGGCGCGCCCTTGGTGCACCATAACGTTCGGAAGATGGGAGGTGCTTTGCCGGAGGAACACACACTTCTTCCCCACCGACTCCACCAGCATCACCGTGCAATCGGGCCGGTAGGCGGCTATGGGTACTCCCGGGAAACCCGCTCCAGACCCCAGATCCGCCAACCGCAGCGCACCAGATGGCAACAGTCCTGCTAAGTACAGCGACTCGGCGTAGTGGCGCACTACAATTTCCGCCGGGTCACGAATTCCTGTCAGATTGATCCTTTGGTTCCATCGCAGTAGTTGTTCGTAGTGGACCTCCAACGCCTCGGCAACACCCGGGGGCAACGCCAAAACCCCCTCGAGCTGCTGCTCCAGCCGGGATTTGAAGCAGATCATGCAGACCGGCGCTGGAGTTCGAGGTATACGGACAACACAGCGATGGCCGCCGGCGTCACTCCGGGAATGCGACTGGCCTGCCCTAAATTGGCCGGCCTGACCCGCTCAAGCTTCTCACACACTTCTCTGGACAAGCCCGGGACAGAGCGGTAGCAAAAGTTCTGGGGGATGGGTCGTGCCTCTAGTTCTCGCAGTCGCTCGACCTCTCGCCGCTGGCTTCGGATGTAACCCTCGTACTTGACCTCGGCCTCCACTGCCATGAGGGTGCCGTGGGGTAAGCCCTCTCCCAATTCGGCCTGCAGCCGAGCCCTTAGATGTTCCAAGCGCGCCTCGGGTCTTCGCAGCCATTGTTCCACCGTGATGCATTCGCCAGGACTTAACCCCAGCGCTGTTGACCCGTCCCCGTACAGCCTAGCTTGCTTACACCACGCCAAAAGTCGCTGCTTCCAGTGCTGACGTTCCTGGAACTTGCGCCAGCGTTCCTCACTCACAAGGCCAATCCGCCAGCCTAGCGGGGTCAGGCGCTCGTCAGCGTTGTCGATGCGGAGTTGCAGGCGGAACTCCGCTCGAGAAGTAAACATCCGGTAGGGTTCATCGGTACCCTTCGTGACCAAGTCGTCGATTAAGATGCCGATGTACGCCTCCGACCGGTCCAAGATTATGGGATCGCTCCCACCGAGCTTCCGTGCGGCGTTAATACCGGCCATGATCCCTTGGGCTGCTGCTTCCTCGTACCCGGAAGTGCCATTAATCTGCCCTGCGAGGAAAAGCCCCTCCACTGACTTCACTTCGAGGGCGTGCGTCAACTCGCGCGCGTCCACAGCGTCGTACTCGATTGCGTAGCCGGGCCTAATGAGCTCGGCACGTTCCAGCCCCGGGATCGAAGCCAGCATGGCCATTTGCACGTCCACGGGCATGCTAGTGGACAGGCCGTTCAAGTACACCTCGTAGGTGTCTAGGCCCTCGGGCTCAAGGAACAGTTGGTGGCGTTCACGATCGGCAAAGCGCACCACCTTGTCTTCGAAAGAGGGGCAGTACCGCGGGCCCACGCCTACGATACGGCCGCTATACAAGGGGGAACGATGCAGATTCTCAAGGACTAGTCGCCTCGTTTCGGCAGTCGTGTAAGTGATATAGCAGTCCACTTGGGGGCGCCGGATCGACGAGGTCATGAAGGATAATGGGGTTGGATCGGGGTCCCCAGGCTGAGGTCTGAGTTGCCTCCAGTCGACCGTCCGGCCGTCCAACCGGGGTGGTGTACCGGTCTTTAGACGAACCCAGCGCAACCCCAAACGCCGTATTTGCTCGGCCAACAACTCTGATGCGGGCTCTCCGTTCCGGCCACAGCGATAAGTCTGCTCCCCAACATGAGCCAGTCCGTTGAGGAAAGTTCCGGTAGCCAAGATGACCGCGCCCGCCAGCAGTTGTCGGCCATCGCGGAGCTGCACCCCGCAGACTCTCCGCGGGGGCCCAGGCTGGATGAGTAGTTCGGCCACCTCACCCTGGACAAGCCTGAGGCCAGACTCAGCTTCCATGCGCTGGCGCATATACTCGCGATACCGCTTGCGGTCACACTGAGCCCGCGGTGACCAAACCGCCGGCCCCCGGCTAGTATTGAGCAGTCGAAAGTGGATGCCCACGGCGTCGGCAGCTTCGCCGATGAGCCCACCCAGGGCATCGACCTCACGAACCAGGTGCCCCTTGGCCGTCCCCCCAATGGCTGGGTTGCAAGACATCTGCCCGATCATCTCCAGGCTCAGCGTCACCAGGGCTGTCCGGCAACCTAGGCGGGCAGCAGCCCGTGCGGCCTCACAACCCGCGTGGCCGCCCCCGACGACGACCACATCGTATTGCGACGTCATTGGTATCATTGTAACGCTATGAAACTATTGGTCATTGGTGGCGGCGGGCGCGAGCATGCCCTTGCTTGGAAGCTGGTTCAGAGTCCCATGTGCGAGAAGTTGTACGCGGTTCCCGGCAACCCCGGCATCGAGCAGCTGGGCGAGTGCATAGGGTCGACATCTGGGGACCCGGAGGAGCTGGCGCGACTTGCCGAGGACCTGCGAGTCGACCTCACGGTGGTCGGCCCAGAGTTGCCCCTCGTTCAAGGCGTCGTGAACGCTTTTCGGGCACGAGGCCTCAGGATCATTGGTCCGACCGCCGAGGCTGCACAACTCGAAGGCAGCAAGGTGTTCGCTAAGACCTTGATGCGCGAGCTAGGTGTGCCCACTGCAGAGTTCCGCATCGCCGAAGATGCCGCTCAAGCACGAGAGCTGGTTCGACGCGGGCCGGTTCCCGTGGTGATCAAGGCGGATGGCTTAGCGGCTGGCAAGGGTGTGGTTGTGGCGGAGACCTTCGAAGAAGCCGAGGCAGCCCTAGCGCACTTGCCTTCGGGCCGATTCGTCCTTGAAGAAAAGCTGACCGGAGAGGAGGTCAGCTTCATTGCTTATGTTGACGGCGATAAGGTCATTCCCTTCGAACCCACCCAGGATCATAAACGGGTTTACGATGATGACCGCGGGCCGAACACTGGAGGCATGGGGGCGTACTGCGACAGCCGTATCCTGAGTGAGCCCCAGCGCCGACAAGTGCTTGACCGCATTATTTACCCCGTGCTGGAAGGGCTCCGTCACCGTGGGACTCCCTTCAGTGGGTTCCTGTACGCAGGCTTAATGTGGACTCGAGAAGGGCCCTACGTACTGGAGTTCAATGTGCGTATGGGCGATCCCGAGGCTCAACCCTTGATGCACCGCATGCGAAGCGACCTCTTGGCGACGTTAGTGGACGGGGCACCAATCGACTGGAAACCCGAGCCGTCTGTCTGCGTAGTGCTAGCTGCGCAAGGCTACCCAGGAACGCCCCGAACAGGCGACGTGATTCGGGGAATTGAGGAGGCGGAGGCCTGCGGAGCGGTGGTTTTCCACGCCGCTACAAAGCGCACATCGGCCGGTTTGGTTACCGCAGGAGGACGCGTGCTTGGGGTCACGGCATCGGGCCCGGACCTGCCTAGCGCTATCGCGCGGACGTACCAAGCCGTGGAGAAGATCCACTTCGAGGGGATGCACTATCGAAGGGATATCGGCCGTAAGGGGTTAGCGCGCTGGTAGAATTAAGTGAGGGGTGGGGACGTAGCTCAGGTGGATAGAGCGGTCGCCTCCTAAGCGACAGGTCGGCAGTTCGAGTCTGCCCGTCCCTACCACGCTCCCCACTGTAGCGGAATCCTTCGGCCCGGCCCTCTCTTTCTCGCTCTTGCCTGCTCCAGAGAGAGTTTGCCGCCACTCAAGAATCGAGTTTCAGGCACTACTCATCAACAACTCGCGTCGCCAAACGGGCGCAACCGGCCATAACGAGGCTGCCTCGGATTGACCTCCCTGACCAGAACCTGAACGTGGCTGAGCCAAGTTGGCCAGGCCTTGCGTAACGTCCCACTCAACTCCTGTGTGCTCCCACCACTTCATCGCTTGGCGAGGTTCCTCGCGGTATTGCCGCGGGACCATAGCTCTAATGAGGCCGTCCCACAACGTCTGCTGAGGCCCCGCCAAGCGCAGCTCCCAAGGAGCCTTGCAGGCTCCGGGAGGGCCGTGTGGACCCGACGAACCACCGGACTCTCAGTGCAACCTCCAGGTCGTCTTCCTCATCCGGCTCGTTAGGCGGACCGTCGCAGGTCTTCGGGCTGTTTCCACCCTTGCGTTGCCTAACGACTATCTGCCAGCCGCAGACGGCCGTGCGGTCGCCTTGCAGCCGACAACGCTTTGCGATCGCAGGTGGTTCTATCAGCGGCCTAAGTCCCGCAAGCCGCAGCAGGCTCGCGAGACCCTGGTTAGGGGCAGATCGACGACCCAGCTTGATGCTCTCGTGGCGGCCTGCTGGCCATCTTTGAGGTTTCGGCAGGCTCCACTGTTTTCTAAGGGCGGAACCCCAAAACGCTAAGGATCAACGAGAGACTCAGGCCTGCGCTTTCACGCTCCAGGTCTAGTACTCGTTCGCCTTACCCTGGCCATGGCCGGCCCCCGAGTGTTGTTCAGGCGACTCAACCCAGCCTAACTGCCCGGGTCGTTGTAGTATAGTTGAGGCGAGTTGCAACTTAGGGAGACAAGTTAATGGTAAGGACGCTGGTTTGCGTTAGCTTGTGCGGTTGCCTTGCGATCACATGGCTGGGTTGCGGCCAACGCCGCGAAGTGACTCGGCAAGAGCAAGAACGTCCTGCCGCGGCGCCAGCGGAAGTTAAGCCGCCCGAAGCTCCCAAGCCTGCGGTCGAGCAAGCGGCGAAGCCGGCAGTAGCCGCCTCGCTGCTCAATCCGTCCAGCTTGAACGAGCGTGCCCCGGACGTGTACCGGGTTCAGTTCGAGACCACCAAGGGCAACTTCGTGATTGAGGTCAACCGTGAGTGGGCACCGCGTGGCGCCGATCGTTTTTACAACTTGGTTAAACACAACTTCTACGACAATGCGAAGTTTTTCCGCGTGGTAAAAGGCTTTGTCGTGCAGTTCGGCTTGCACGCCGACCCGAAAGTCAACCAAGTTTGGGCGAACGCTACGATCCCTGATGACCCGGTGATTCGAACCAACCGCAGAGGGACGGTGGCGTTTGCAACCGCTGGCCCGAACACGCGGACCACACAAGTGTTCATCAACCTTGGCAACAATCAATTCTTGGACGACCAGGGGTTTGCGCCTTTCGGTCGGGTGGTGGAAGGTATGGAGGTCGTCGACAGCCTCTATTCGGGCTATGGGGAGGCGCCCGATCAGCAGGCGATCATGATGCGGGGCAACGCTTACCTGGATCAGCATTTCCCGCGGCTGGATTCGATCAAGCGCGCCCGACTGATCACCTGATCCGGGAGCTCGCGCCAGAGGGAACCCACTGCTGTGGGCCTCACGCCCAAGTGATGAACCCGGGTAGGAGCGGGTGTATAGCTAGCTCGTGCCGAGGCACTACCCGCACTGTATAGCCGACCAGCCCCGTCGAGACAAGGCAGTGATCATCCACTTCGAAGATCCATCCCCGCTCGTACTTGTCCGCTGGCCGCATGGTTAGAACCGCCGGTTCAGTGAACTGTCCGTCTGGATCCAGTGGGCCGCAGTAAAGTTGGACGGCGACATCCTCAGGTTGCAACTCACCGAGTGCTACGTACGCCCGCACACGAATTCGTTCGCCCACCTCTACGCTGTCAGGCGTATCCGACTCCACGCGCTCAATGTGGACTTCGGGCCAATGGGCCTGGATCTTTTGTTTCCACGCGGCGAGTACTCGTGCCTGAGAAGCACCTTCTGCCGCGAGGCGATAGAACTTGCGGTGGGCGGGCACATAGAACCTTTCGGTGTACTCGCGGACCATGCGGTGCGTGTTATAGCGGAAGCAAAGGTGGGTCACTGAGGACTTCATTAGGCGGATCCACTCCCGGGGCAGGCCATCCGGACCCCGGTTGTAAAACATCGGGATGATATCTTCCTCCAGGATCCGGTAGAGGGAGTCGGCTTCGACTTCGTCTTGGTAGTTCGGATCGTCGTAGATTTCCCCGCGTCCGATCCCCCAGCCGATGAAGTAGCCTTCTCGTTCAGCCTGCTGCAGAGCCTCGTCCCACCACCCGTCGCGCGTCGAGAGATTCAGGACGCCGTTCGCAGCTGCTTTCATCCCACTGGTTCCGCAAGCCTCGTTTGGGCGCCGCGGCGTATTCAACCACACGTCGACCCCTTGAACCAGGTAACGCGCTACGCTCATGTCGTAATCCTCGATGAAGACCATACGCCTGCGGAACTCCGGCCGCCGGATCAGGTTGATGATCTCGTAGATCAGCCTCTTACCTTCTTCGTCCTGCGGGTGGGCCTTACCTGCGAAGATGATCTGGACGGGCTTGTCGGGGTCATTCAGAATGCGCGCCAAGCGTTCCGGGTTGCGCACGAACAGGGTGGCCCGCTTGTAAGTGGTAAACCGGCGAGCGAAACCGATCGTCAAGATCCTGGGGTCGAGGGCCTGCTCTGCCTCGCGGATCTCAGCAGCGGGTGCTCCTCGCCGGCGTAACTGTTCCAGCAAGCGTCGCCGTGCAAAGGCAACGAGCCGCTCGCGGCGGCGTTCGTGGGTGCGCCAGAGTTCTTCGTCGGGAATGCACTCGACGCGCTTCCACACGCTCTGGTCTGCGGGCTCTTCTCGCCATTTTGGGCCTAGGTAGCGGTCGTAAAGCTGGTCCATATCGCGGGAGATCCACGACTGAAAGTGAACACCGTTGGTGACGTAGCCGATGGGGATCTCGTTTTCGGGGACGCCAGGCCACAGGGATTGCCACATCCGTCGAGTCACAGCTCCGTGCAGCTGGCTTACGCCGTTGCTCCAACCGGACAGGTGGAGAGCCAGAGCGGTCATGCAGAATGGCTCGAAGGCGTGCGCTGGGCGGCTTTGTCCTAGCCGGAGGAACTCGGTCCAGGAGATCCCCAGTTGTTCCACGTATCGTCGGAAATATTTCTCCATGAGCTCGGGAGCGAAGTATTCATGGCCTGCTGGGACTGGGGTGTGGGTGGTAAACACTAGACTTGGCTCAGCGAGCTCTCGAGCTTCGTAGAAGCTCAGGTTGTACTGCTGCATGAGGTGTCGGATGTGTTCGAGGGCGAGGAATGCCGAGTGGCCCTCGTTCATATGGAAAACAGTCGCCGGGATGCCGAGCAGCCGCAGCGCTCGATAGCCCCCCACGCCCAGAACGATTTCCTGCTTCAGGCGCATCTCGCGATCGCCGACGTACAGCTGCGCGGTGATATCGCGGTCGGCAGGGTCCGCGTTTTCCGGCAGATTGGTGTCGAGCAGGTAAAGGCGAGAACGCCCGATCTCTCCTCGCCACACCTTGGCGTAGACGGTCCGCTGATTGAGTTCCAGGCTGACTAGGAGAGGCTTGCCTTCGTGGTCCCGCTCCAAAAGTAGTGGGAGGTTATGGAAGTCGTTATCTTCGAACTCCTCGTGTTGCCACCCGTGCAAGTCCAACCGCTGGCGAAAGTAGCCTTCGCGGTATGCCAGTCCCACGCCCACTGTGGGGACTCCTAAGTCGCTAGCTGACTTCAAATGGTCGCCCGCCAAGATCCCCAGCCCTCCGGCAAAGATGGACAGGCACTCGGTCAGTCCAAACTCTGCGGAAAAGTACGCTATCGTGAGGCGGTCGACATCCGGATGAGTTCGTGAGTACCAGGTGGAAGACACCTGCAGGTAATCATCGAACTCCTTCGCGACCCGATCGAGATGGGCGAGAAACGCGTCGTCTGCCGCGGCTTCTTCCAGCCGTTTCTGGTCGATGAGTGCGAGCATGCGGACCGGATTATGCCCAGTGGCCTCCCAAAGGTCGCTATCCAGCCGCCGAAACAGGTCAATGGTACTGTGACTCCAGGACCACCGTAAGTTGTAGGCGAGCTCTCGCAGTTTCTGCAGCTTGGGTGGGATGCGAGGTGTGACAGTGATGGTTCTTATAGGTCTCATTTGCTTACCGCACCCGCCAGTAGTCTACTTTAGTCATCGGCCCAGCGTGGGCTGGACGATCAGAGGAACCCCTTCGGTTCCCGCGCTGCAACCCAACAGATTCAAACGGTCGAGGCCTTCAGTGCGAAAATTCGTGTCATGGGAGCGAGGACACATGTTTTCGTGAGCGATGTGGTGGCTGAGGCCCCGGTGCCCAAAACGGGGATCCTGAGCCGCACGCTTCACGTGGACGAGGACTCAAAGGTGCTTGTGTTTGCCTTCGACACGGATCAGGAACTTTCCTCGCACACCAGCCCATTCCCAGCGCTCCTTTACTTCGTGCAGGGCGAAGGATGGCTCGGGGTCGGCGGCCAGCGGTACAAGGTGCAGCCCGGTTCCTTGCTGTACATGGCACCGTTCGTGGAGCATAGCGTTCACGCTGGAAGCCCTATGGTAATGTTGCTCGTACTGTTCCGCAAGGGTCATGTAGGGGGTGGCTCGCCAGCGGGCTAGCCTCAAGCGTCTGTCCATGGGATACGTATACCTATCACGTCGAGCCACGTTCGAGAGCACGCCCAACCCGATTGCGCTCGCATTGGAGCGATTGCAAAAGCGAGGGATCAAGCCGCTAGACTTAACCCAGTCTAATCCTACGCTCGCCGGTTTCCGATACCGTGACGATGCAATCCGAGCGGCTGTGAGCGCCCCGGACGTCATGATCTACCGGCCTTCGCCGGAAGGAGCGTGGCAGGCACGCCAGGCCATCGCTGAGTATTACCGAGAACGAGGGTGTCCGGTCGAACCGGAAGCCGTTTTGCTGGTGTCTGGCACTAGCGAGGGCTATGCGTACCTGTTCAAATTACTAGGCGACCCCGGCGATGTGGTGTTGGTCCCCAAGCCCTCTTACCCATTGCTCGAGTATCTTGCAACCCTCGAGAGCCTGGAGCTGCGCCGGTACGAGCTGGTGTTCTGCGACCGTTGGCAAATCGATTTCGATTCGTTGGAATACGCGATCGACGATCGGACTCGAGCCATCGTCATTATTAACCCGAACAATCCAACGGGTTCCTACCTGAAGCGTGTTGAGCTTGTGAGCTTGTTGGAGCTCGCGCGAGCCCGGCATCTGGTTTTGGTAGTAGACGAGGTATTCTCCGACTTCCCATTGGAACTTCCTCCGGATGCGGTAACCTCGGTCGCTGGGCTGGACGCTGGCCCCATCATCGTGCTCAGTGGCCTGTCCAAGGTAGCGGGGCTGCCCCAGATGAAGGCGAGCTGGCTTGTGGTCGGCGGCCCCAACGACTTTCGCCGCGAGATCACCGGACGGTTAGCGTTCATCGCGGACACTTACCTGACGGTGGGGACACCGGTCCAGGCAGGCTTGCCCGTACTGTTGGAGCTGCGCCGTGAGTTCCAAGCACAGGCTAGGGAGCGTCTACGGCATAATCTGGAACGCTTGCGCGCGCTGGCGGCGACGAAATCCGCCTGCCGGTTATTGCCGGTCGAAGGTGGCTGGTACGCGGTGCTCCAGCTACCGCCCGGGATCGACGAAGAAAGCTGGGTACTCGCACTCTTGGAGGAAGAGCACGTATTGGTGCACCCCGGCTACTTTTACGACTTCGCTGGAGCGGCGTGCATCATTGTGAGCTTGTTGTGCGAACCCGCAGAATTTGAGGCGGGCCTTGAGCGTCTGGGACGCCATCTACCTGCATGAGCGTAGCTCGCAGCGCACGCGTTCCAAGCTCGTTCACCTACCCTTACGGCTGGAGTACCGGTTCAGAAGTTCGAGCACCCGGTGAGCGACTTCTGGTGCGGGCGGCGACTTTTGGTAGACTTCCCGGTTGCTTAGGGGTTCACCGTAAAGTTCGCGGTTGACGCCACGGTCTTCGCGGAGGGTGGATCCGTCCAACGAGATGCCTGCGAAGACCCCACGTGAGCGAGAGTACGTGAGTAGCTCTGCAGTAAGCAAAGCGTCAGTCTTCGCCTCGGCCGTGCGGCCTACCGGGCCCGCAGCCGCCGACATGTCTCCGCCCACCGTGAACCGGCTGCTCAGCAGCCGTTCCATCCCTTTACGGTTCATCACCAACATCAGGATGTCGGCCTCGGTGCCCCCGATCTGCAGACCAAAATTGAACCCTTCGATCCTCACTGCTCCGGGGCCACGCCAGCCCACTCCGTCGTCGTTTCGGCAGAAGAAAAATCCGCGTCCGTAGCGGCCGCCGAAAACGAAGCCCGCACGCTTAAGTCCGGGGATGATCACCACGCATTCGGCACGGTCCAACAAGTCTTGTGGAACCGCCCGGTCGGGCGCCCTCATGAGTTCCTCGATGACCTCGGCAGATTTCTGCAGGCGGTCCACATAGCCCGGAGTCGCCCCAAAAACCGGCACCAGAGCTGCCAAAATAAACGCGTATCGGATCAGCATCATTGACCTCGTGCCTTGATTATCCCATGCACTCACGACGGCTATTTTGTAATTCGCTGTTGAGCACGCCAAATCGCTGCAGCCTGCGGGGGCTGTCTCGATCCGGAGCCTTGCCTGAGAGCTTCAAGAAGGCGCGTCGCGGCCTCTTACGCGATGAGTTAAACTTCCTAAATTTGGGCTAACACACGGTCATGCCTGCCGCACCGCCGTGGACTCAACCACCTGTTGCGCTGCGGCCTTGGCTAAACGGACGCAATCTGGAATGCCTACCCCGTAGTACCCGTTACCGATCAAGTGCAGCCGGGGCCAGCGCAGCAACGCCCGCTCCAGCCGGGCAACACGGTCGCGGTGCCCCACAGTGTACTGGGCCATGGAGAGTGGCCAACGGTAGATGCGCACGAAGCGCGGGGCAGCATGAAGGCCCAAAATCTGGGCGAGTTCTCGTTCCACCAACTGAAGGATTTCCCCGTCCGATCGCTGGGTGACCCCGGTGTCCCGCGCTCCTCCGAGGAAGCATCGCAGCAGAGTTAAGCCTTGGCGGCTGCGGTGGCTGTACTTCACTCCGACCCAGGTGGCTGCAATCAGTGAGTGCCCTTCCACACGCGGGATCAGAAATCCAAATCCTCGAGTA
>JAUQPO010000096.1 GCA_030550335.1 Acidobacteriota bacterium | reverse complement strand
TGGCCGCATTTTACTCGTTGGCTGGGGGTCTGACAATGGGCCTCAAGATCGCAGAGAGTAGTGGAACATACTGGTTCGCCATCGGCACAGCTCCTCCGGCTCGGGCCAACTCCGAATGGCCACCCAAAGCGAGGCGAAGAGGTAAAATGAGGGCGGACGGAGGACGCGCGGGCAACCCCGCGTAATTCCCTTACGAGATGAGCCACGCACCCCAATCCGGGCCCTTAGCTCAGCGGTAGAGCAGCGGACTCATAATCCGTCGTGCGCAGGTTCGAATCCTGCAGGGCCCACCAACTCCTTGCCCCCCAACACCGCAACACCCGGGCTTTTAGCTGATCAGGCAAAGGCTCGCGGTTTCGAGCCGATGAGTTGTATATGAAACCAACCAAGACGGGTGAACTTTCCTGGACGCCTGCCTACGAACTTGGCGTCCCAACCATCGACAAGCAGCATGCTCAGCTCGTCGAGATGCTCCGAGAGCTGCAGAGGGCGATGTCGGAAGGACGAGCGCAAGACGTGCTGGACTCCATTCTGGACCGGCTGGTCAGCTATACGCGAGTCCACTTTGCCACGGAAGAGCGACTGATGATCGATTCACAATACCCGCTTTACCACCAACACAAACAAGAGCACGAGGAGTTGACCGAAAGCGTCGGTCGCTTCCTGCAAGAGTATCGCCGCAAGCGGGCTGTGCTGAGCATTCAACTGCTGCCGTTCCTGCGAGAGTGGTTACTGCACCACATTATGGAGTCCGACAGAAAGCTAGGCCAACACCTCAGAGCGGCCAAGAGCCGTCCAGCTCAGGGAGTTCTCAGATAACCAGCAACCAACGACGAGCCCGGAGGACCCACGCGCTTAGCCCCCGAGCCCTGGTGGACCGAGCAGGTTCGGAAAGCCTCCTTTCTGAGTACGACTGGCCGAGGACACTTTGCTAGCATATTGCCGATGGCCGATCGTACAGTCTACGACCTGGTCGTCGAAGCTGCAGAGCGGTTTGGCGCAGCCCCGGCGCTGCACCAACCTTCTCCGGAGGGGGGCTACAAGACTTATAGCTGGGTCGAGTACCGGCGCGCTGTGGAGGAGATCGCCGCGGGGTTGCTTCAGTTGGGTCTTCGTAAAGGCGATACTGTCGCCGTCCATTCTGAGACTCGGGCGGAGTTTTACCTGGTGGACCTGGGCATCATGACGGCGGGGATGATCTCGGCTGCCCAGTACACCACCTATCCGGTTCATGTAGAGTTGGAAGCCATTCGCAAGTCGGGCAGCAAAGCACTTGTAGTGGACGAGCCGGCGACGTATCATAAGCTCCGCCAAGCCGATCCGCAAGCCGTACCCCTTTGGATTCTCCTGACTGGGACTGCTGAGGGCGCCATCACCCTGGATGCATTGCGGAACTTGGGGGCGAAGGCTCTCGCCGAGAACCCAGCCCTACTCAGCCAATTACGCGAGCACGTCCACGCGGAAGACTACGCCATTTTGTACATGACCTCGGGTGCAACGGGCAAGCCCAAGATGGCGTTGGTCACCCACCGGGCGGTGGTCGCTAACGCGGATATGGGCCCGGGGACGATCCCTCTCGGACCAGAAGACCGCACCATCGCGTTCCTGCCGTCGGCACACATTACTCAACGCGTGGCTTTGGAGTTTGTACCGCTGCGCATGGGTGTGCCCGTTTGGTTTTCTCGCGGGCTGAATCGCCTTCCGGAGGAGATACGGCAGATCCGCCCTACGTACTTTGTCGCGCCCCCACGCATGTGGGAGCGGATTTATGCGAGCATTTCCACCGAGATTCGCAGGCGTGGTCCGTTGGCACGGAAGCTCTTTTATGGAGCCCTGGGCGTGGGGTTGGAAGTAAGTCGGCGAAAGCTCGAAGGCCGCCCTATACCCCCGTGGCTGCGCCAGGCTCATGCCGTGGCGGATCGCGTGGTCTTCCGCAAGATCCGCGAGCGGCTGGGTGGAGCGATGAAGCTACCGATCTCTGGGGCGGCGCCGCTGGGTAGGGACTTAGCAAACTTTTACGCCGCCATCGGCATGCCGATTTACGAAGGCTACGGATTGACGGAAGGCGGTGTGGTGTGCCTGAATCCCTATGGTGCGCCGCGGCCGGGCAGCATCGGGAAGGCCTTACCGGGCGTCGAATTCCGGTTGGCTGAAGATGGTGAGTTGCTGATCAAAAGTCCGACGTTGTTCTCCGGCTACCTCAACGACCCTGAAGCTACCGCAGAGGTGCTCCGCGAAGGATGGTTGTACACCGGCGACATTGCAGAAATCACGCCCGATGGCTACGTGTACATCACTGGACGCAAGAAAGAAGTCATCGTCGCCTCTAACGGAAAAAAGATCTACCCCGGGCAGATCGAGACGTTATTCCGCGTGGAACCGCTGATCAGTCAAGTGGTGCTCGTAGGCGACGGAATGCCGTACGTCGTGGCGCTGATCACTATCAACCCCACGGTTGCGTTGGGACTCAAAGGGATGGAATCCTACCGGGACCGTCCGCTCAGCGAGCTCGTGCGCGCCGAGCCGGTTCAGCAGCACGTGCGCCGGATTGTCGAGCGTGTGAACCAGCAACTGGCGCCCTTCGAGCAGATTCGCAAGTACCACATCCTGGAACGCGATCTAACGATTGCCGATGGCGAGTTGACTCCCACCATGAAGGTTCGGCGTGCACAAGTGCTGGAAAACCACAAGGAGATCATCGCCCGACTTTACGGTGGGCGGGTCTCACACACTCAAGCTGTCTACGCCTCTTGAGCCAGCTCGCCCTGACCGCCTTACCAGCTTGCTAGCATGTTAGGGAACACCCGCAATTGAGTTCTAGCGTCACGCCTATGGATAGTCAGGATCTCAGAGCAACACTGAACCTCCCGCAAACTGATTTCCCCATGAAGGCGGACCTTGTCCGGCGCGAACCTCAAATGTTGGAGCGCTGGGAGCAGATGCGGCTCTATGAGCGCATCCGTCAAGCCCGTGCAGGGCGTCCGGTGTGGGTGCTTCACGACGGCCCACCTTATGCCAATGGGAACATCCATCTAGGGACCGCCTTCAACAAAATCCTCAAAGATTTCCTCGTGCGCTCCCGCTCCATGGCCGGCTTCGACACGCCATTTGTGCCGGGTTGGGACTGTCACGGGCTGCCGATTGAAATTCAAGTCGATCAACTCCTGGGCGAGCGCAAAGCCCAAATGACGCCCGTGGAGATTCGCCAAGCCTGCCGGAATCACGCGGCCCACTTCGTAGAGGTACAGCGACGGGATTTCAAGCGCCTGGGCGTGCTGGGGCGATGGGAGAATCCCTACCTCACGATGAGCGCCGAGTACGAGGCGGTTATTGCTCAGGCCTTCGTCGAGTTCCTCCACCGGGGCTATGTGTACAAGGGGCTCAAGCCGGTACACTGGTGCATCCATTGCCGGACCGCGCTCGCTGAAGCTGAGGTCGAATACACCGACCACAAGAGCCCGTCGATCTGGGTCCGGTTCCCTCTGCTTTCCGAACCGGCTGCGATCGATCCGGTGTTGACTGGCCGAAGGGTTTATGGGCTCATCTGGACGACCACGCCGTGGACCATTCCCGCCAACATGGCCATAGCCTTCCACCCGGAGCATACTTACGCAGCCGTAGAAGTTGACGGTGCGGTCTACGTGGCGGCTAGCGAGCTGGTGGAGGCCACGGCCCGTGCGTGCGGCTGGAACAGTTGGTCTGTACTAGCCACCTTCCCGGGCAAGCGTCTGGAAGGCTTACGGTTCCAGCATCCTTTCCTGGATCGCATCTCCGTAGGCGTCTTAGGCGAACACGTCACGCTCGAGCAGGGTACGGGAGCTGTGCATACCGCACCCGGCCACGGGCACGAGGACTACTTGGTTGCTCAGCAGTATGGCATCCCGATCTATTGTCCTGTCGATGGTGAAGGTCGCTTTTTCCAAGCGGGAGGCGTGGAAGGGGAGCTGCCGGCGAGCTTACTCGGCTTGCAAGTTTGGGAGGCCAACCCGGTGGTCGTCGGGCTGCTCCGTGAGCATGGAGCCTTGCTTGCCGAGAAAGTGATCCGGCACAGCTATCCTCACTGCTGGCGCTGCCACAACCCCACCATTTTCCGGGCCACGGAGCAGTGGTTCATCGGCATGGAGAAGAACAACCTACGCCAGGCCGCCCTCCAAGCGATCGAGCAAGTGCGATGGGTGCCAGCTTGGGGCGAGGAACGGATCCGGAATATGATTGCTAGTCGGCCCGATTGGTGCATCTCGCGCCAACGAGTGTGGGGCGTGCCGATCACGGTGTTCTATTGCGCGCGCTGCCGCGAACCCTATACTGAGCGCGCAGCACTTGACCGCGTGGTTGAACTGTTCCGCCAACACACGGCAGACATCTGGTACGAAAAATCGGCCAACGAGCTGATCGGTCCGGACGCCCGGTGCCCTCGCTGCGGTAGCAAGGAGTTCGACAAGGAAAACGACATCCTGGACGTCTGGTTCGACTCCGGCGCAAGTCACCTGGCTGTGCTGACCGGAGAAGATGGGCTCCACTGGCCCGCCGACCTCTATATCGAGGGCAGTGACCAGTTCCGGGGCTGGTTCCACAGTTCCCTGCTCATCGGGGTGGGCTTGAAAGGTGCAGCTCCTTACCGCAGCTGTGCTAGCCATGGCTTTGCCCTGGATGCGGAAGGGCGAGCCATGTCCAAATCCCTGGGCAACGTGATCGAGCCTTCAGAGGTGATCAGCAAGTACGGTGCGGAAGTGCTCCGGTTATGGGCCGCCTCGGTAGAGTTTACCGAGGATGTACGCACGTCTGAAGCCATCCTGGAGCGGCTGAGCGAAGCTTACCGGAAGATCCGAAACACATTCCGCTTCGCCCTGGGAAATCTTTACGATTTCGACCCGGCAACAGATGCAATCCCTGCAGATCAACTCCGAGAGTTCGATCAGTGGATTCTGATCCGGGCCGAGCAGGTGGTCCGGGATTGCCTGCGGTGGTACGAGGAAATGCTATTCCACCGCGTCTATCAGGGCATCTACCAGTTCTGCGTTACCGACCTCAGTGCTACGTACTTCGACATTTTGAAGGACCGCCTGTATACCAAGGCACGCGCTTCTCTGGCGCGACGGAGCGCACAGACCGCTTTATACCGGCTGACCTATGCACTCGTGCGGCTGCTGGCTCCGATCTTGCCGTTTACCATGGACGAGGTATGGGGCCACATGCGCTTACCAGAGGGAGCCCCGGAAAGCGTCCACATCGCTGAATTTCCACAACCGGAAGAACTCACCGAAGGCTTGCGGCCAGAACACCGGCTCCGTGCCGGTAACTGGGACCGGCTGATGGAAGTCCGCGACGAAGTTCTCAAAAGCCTCGAGGCAGCGCGCAAGGCAAAGATCATCGGGGCGCCATTGGAAGCCAGAGTGCACATCCTGGCCAACCAGGACTTGTATCCACTGCTGGTCGAGTACGCCCACCAGCTCCCTGAGTTTTTCATTGTGTCCCAGGTGACCATCGAACCTGGAGGTGACGCCCAATTGGCGATCCACGTGGATCGCGCGCTGGGCACCAAGTGCCCTCGTTGCTGGAAGTACCGGAGCGATCTGGGCATCCATCCGGATCTGCCGAAAGTCTGCGGCGAGTGCGCAGAGGCAATTTTGGAGAATCGCCGGGGTTAACCCTCATGAGCACCTCATTGGCTAGCGCTATCGCCGCTAGCGTACTGATCCTCGATCGCATCACCAAGGTTTGGATTCAACAGTCCTTGCCGGTGGGCGGCGTGCTGCCGGTGATCCCGGGGTGCTTCAACCTCGTACGTGTGGAGAACCGCGGGTTCGCCTTCGGGTTGTTCTCAGAATCCTCGCACGCTCTACAGCAATTGCTGCTCAGTGCGGTCGCAGTGGCGGTGTTGGGCGCGGTCGCTCTTGCATTATGGAGTTCCGCACGGGAAGAGCGTTGGCACCGGTGGGCGCTCGCCTTGCTCCTGGGGGGCGCCGCCGGCAATCTCTGGGACCGGCTACAGTACGGAGCGGTGACGGATTTCTTGGACTTTTACATCCGCGATTGGCACTGGCCAGCCTTCAACGTCGCAGACTCCGCGATCACTGTCGGAGCACTTGCGCTCGCGATTCGAGCGTTAAGCCGGCGCACCGGAGCAGCACATGCATCCCAAGCTCGTCCAGATCGGTGACTTCTTTCTGCCGACATACGGTGTATTCGTCGCCCTCGGTTTTTTGATGGGTTTGCTGGTAGCCACACGCCTGGCACGACGAGCCGGGCTCCCAGTGGACACGATCACGAACCTGGGCGTCTACACCGCTCTTGCCGGACTGGCCGGTGCCAAGCTGTTGTTGATCGTTATGGATTGGCGCTATTATGCTGCCCACCCAGAGGAGATCGTTTCCCTCTCCACGCTTCAGGCCGGCGGCGTGTTTTTCGGAGGGCTGATCGCCGCTCTATTCATGGCGGCCTGGTACAGCCACAAACGTGGAATTCCCTGGCTCGATGGGGCGGACGTATATGCGCCAGCCTTAGCGTTGGGGCAGGCCATCGGCCGACTGGGATGCTTTAGCGCAGGCTGCTGCTGGGGAAAACCCACCAACCTGCCATGGGCAGTCACGTTTCGCGACCCAGAGGCGCATCGCTTGGTGGGCGTCCCACTTTACCAACCCCTTCACCCGACCCAACTGTACGAGTCCGCCGCTTCCTTCCTCATCTTCGCCTTCCTGTGGAAACGCTCCCAGCAGGCTCACTCGAGCGGCCAGATCCTGGGCTGGTACCTGGTACTGTCCTCATGTGCCCGATTTTGGATCGAGTTTGTGCGCGACCATCCGCAACCGAATCCGATGGGTGGGCCATTCTCGTTGACCCAGTGGCTAGCGCTCGCGTTGTTCCTCGTGGGCGTCTGGTTGGTCCGCTGGCGTAACCGGCTCGTCCTCGCTCCCCGGCCACCTAAACAGAGCAGATAGCCCAGCCAAGCTACTCAGCTACCTTCGTACGGCATGACCACTACCACGGCCTGCCCAGTCCGCTGGCCAGCGATGAGCGGTGTGAGGAAGTAAAAACGGTATCCCTCGATCCGGACGACGATCCGGTCGGCTTCCGTCCCCGCGTCGAAGCGGCTTACCGATACATTGGCTGGCGTCAAGCCGAGGAAGCCCACGGGGCGAGCGGGTTCGGCGGCGAGCGGTCGCCCATAAAGGACGTAATTCCGAATGGCTTCAGGGTGGTAAGGATGCACAGCACCCCACCGGGCAGCGGCGCGAGCTCGCTCTACCAGGCTCTGATGCACAAAGAAAACCTGACCAAAGTCGAATGCCCCCACAAACAACAGCAAGAAGGCCAGCGTCACCAGCGCAGCTTCCACCAAAGCTTGCCCTTGGTTCGCCCGCCTCGCAATTTGGCACCTCATCGTCGCCCCCGGGGTGTCTTTTTAGCCCGCCATGGGATCGAACCGACCCAAATAAGGCATCCTCAGCCGCGGTTTGTGACGAAACTGCAGTGTCTTGATAGGTGAGGTCGAACGGTATTCCCCGATCCCCACTGTGACCCACCGCGGGTAGCCCATTTCGAACTCGACCTCCACCACCACGTCCTCGGGGCGAAGTCCGGGAACCAACGGCACGTCGCCCCCATCCGGATCTCCGTAAACCACCATGTTCCGGACCGATCGGAGGAATGAAGGGCTGGGTATTTCAGTGTGGGAAGTGTACGTCAAGCGCGAGGCGTACGCCGCACCACTTCTGACCGCGCTCAACAGTTTTTGGTACTGATAGAATGCAAACCCGAATTCCACGCATCCCAGCAGGCTCGGAAAGATGAGTGCGAAGGCTAGGGCAAACTCCACCAGTGCGTTGCCTGCGCGCCTTCGCAAACAAGCGTTGGAACAAACCGGGTTCATTGCACCAACCGCACTACGTAAAACCCTGGCTCCCCAGCCCCTGGGGTCTCGCTTCCCTGAACATAGGCTGCCCCCACATATTCCGCACAAAACGGAAACGAGGCGCCTTGGCGGTACTCTTCAGCAGGGAGCAGGAAAAACGTGGCAAACTGCACCACGCGATAGGCAGGGGGACCGGTGTTGATAGGGCAGACGATCAGCCTGACACCGTTACCTCGACTCGCACTTCGGTTGCGAATCTTGGCGATGTAAGTAGCAAAGTTCGGCGAGTACGGATCCGTATCCATACTCACCCGTTGCCGGAGCGCGTCCCGTATGGTTTGTTTGACCCCTCCGGTGGGTACAACCGAGTCCCCAATGCCCCGCGTGTAGGTTTGGGCGTTGTACAAGATCGCTTCACGGATCGCGCTGGCGCTCGTGTCTTCGATATAGCCGCGCTCGCTATGCCCATCCGCCATGGCTAGCTGCACAATTTCCGGGCGAGCGTCGCCCGGGCAGACGGTATCCGGGTTATTCAGCTTTGGGTTAGCCGCCCAGCGCAAAGTGTAGAGCTGACCAGGAATCAATCCGAAATGCGGAGGGACGGCGTTGTGAGCTAAAGGCGAGAACGGACAGCTGCCCTGCGACACACGTGGGAGCGGGGTTTGGCCAGCAACAGCCTGCGCCCGAACTGCACCGGTGTCGTTGCGCACCAGGAGCCGAATCAAGCTTAGGGGGACGTCAGCCTGCACCGTCACGCGTACGAACCGGTAACCCACCGCTGTCGCGGGCTCACTTTCCCAGGGTCCGGTCGCGGTCCGTCCAAACTCTATCAGCACTTGCGAAAACAGCCGAGTGCCGAAATTCCAGCGATTCGGACTCTCGGTGACGACTGCGCGAGCTCGCTCCAATCCAAAGGCAGTTCCATCCAGCCTGACGCAGGCCGCCAGAGCTGCTGCATCGGCGAAGTTTTGAGCCTCGGCTTTGGCCACGTACATGCGGCCAAGGTCGATAGCTAAACCCACCGCACTCAGCAGGGCAACCACCCCGATCGCCGTAGCTACGAGCACGTAGCCGGTTTCTGTCGTGCGATCTTTGGCCCGGCACGCGACCACAGCTCTCTCCCCAGCCCCATGCTAACCCTCGGCCACTCCTACGACCCTCCGACACTCCTCTGAAATCAGCACGCATATCGACCTGCATTTAACCACGGAATTCCCTTGCCATCTCGCTCAGAAATACCCAAGGTCGACATCGGTGGTGTGCTGTAGGATTGCGCCCCTTGCAGGATACCCCATTGACAGCGCGCTATCTTTAAGGGGCATCGTTCGGAACAACCCGAAAGTTGCAGTGAGCGCACAGCGCGCCGAGAAAAACTACGCACGGTTCGCCGGCCACTTCGTAAACCCGCCACACCCGCTTTGTTATTCTGGCTAGTTGGCAAGCGAGGATGACCGAAGTCCGACCCTTTCGTGCCTACCGTTACACTCCCCGAGCCGGTCGCCTGGATGACTTGGTTACGCAGCCCTATGACAAGATCACTCGGGAAATGCAAGCTGCTTACCTCGAGCGAAGCCCGTATAACCTCGTGCGCATCGTCCTGGGGCCTCGATCTGAGCAGGATTCTCCGGATGACAACGTCTACACCCGTGCGGCTCGGTACTTCCAGGAATGGCTGCAGGCAGGGATCCTGGCTCAAGATCCCGAGCCTGCATTCTATGTCTACTCACAGGAGTTCACCCTCCCTGAAAGTTCGGAGCGCCTCACGAGGGTCGGCTTTATCGGCCTGGGTCCAGTAGTGGACTACTCGCAAGGGATCGTCTTCCGGCACGAAAGGACTCTGAACGAACCCAAACGAGATCGCCTGGAATTGCTCCACCACACGAGAGCCCACTTTGAGAGTATCTTCGTGCTTTACCCTGATCCAGACTGTACTGTCGAGCGGGTCCTTCAGCGATTTCTGGAGCAGCCGCCGTTGGCGAGCGCGGTCGACGAGTACGGGACTCTGAACCGGATATGGCGCGTGGTCGACCCTGAGGCGTGTCGAGCCATCCAGCAGGCCATGCGCGATAAGAAGCTGCTGATCGCAGATGGACACCACCGCTACGAAACCGCCCTGGCGTTCGCCAAGGAGCACCCTGAGCTTGACGCTGCCCGGTTCGCCATGATGACGTTTGTCAACCTCTATTCACCTGGGCTTCGGATCCTCGCGACCCACCGCGTACTTCGTGGACGAGCGCCAAGTTCCATAGACGCTCTGCGCAAGGCAATCTCAGGGCTCGGTCGGCTACGCTGGGGCCTGCGGTTGGAAGAGCTGAGGAGTTTACTAGAGCGGCCTGATTCCGAGCTGGTTCGCATAGGGCTGACCTGGTGGGATCAGCAAGGCTTGGGCCTACTCGAAGCACCCCGTTCCGGGGACCAGCTGGACCTTGAGTTTCTACATAACCAGATCTTGGCTGGGTTGCTTGGCCTGAACGAGCAACTTGTCGCAGAAGCCCAACCGATCGAATACGTGCGTGGGATAGCAGAGGCCATTGAGCTCGTTCGATCTGGTGCGGCATGGGCGGCATTTTTGCTGCCCCCGGTAGGCGTGGACGACGTGGCGAGAATCGCCTTTAAGGGCGGACTGATGCCACAAAAATCCACGGACTTTTACCCGAAGTTGCTCAGTGGCCTGACGATCTACCGGCTCGAGTCCTGAGAGAACCCTAGCACGCCCACTCAGACGTTAGAACGCAGGCTCACCGGTAACCAGCGACCGGGGTTTCGGATGTCGTGGTAGAATCCGTTCTCTATGGTTTTCTTGCTAGGGCTCAGGCTCCAGCAGTCTTCTGAGCCTGTGCACAAGAGTGAGGTCCGTGAGACACAATTGACCCGCACAACCGAAACGCGATGCGGGATCCTGTCGCACGCAAGTGGGGGATGGCTTCCTGGCTAGTCGGAGGACTAGCTGGCCTAGGCGTATAGAGGCTTATCGAATACAGAGCGGGGGCTTTAGGGCACCTCGCCAGGGAGCGAACGGGAGAACAGTTTGGCAATGCCTCACACCCGCGCCAAAGGTGTGGTGCGGGAAGGGGCTGTGCCAGTG